>QMPB01000027.1 GCA_003648395.1 Bacteroidota bacterium | reverse complement strand
AATAAAGCCAATGCAGTAAGAGCTGCAGAAGCAATAGCAAAACCTTTACCAATAGCAGCAGTAGTATTACCTACAGCATCTAGTTTATCAGTACGTTCGCGAACTTCTTTTGGAAGCTCAGCCATTTCTGCAATACCACCAGCATTATCAGAAATAGGACCGTAAGCATCTACTGCCAGCTGAATTCCAGTATTAGCAAGCATACCCACAGCAGCAATTGCAATACCATAAAGACCAGCAAAGTGGAAAGAAAGAATAATTGCAGTAGCAATTAATAAGATAGGAATAGCTGTTGACATCATACCAACTCCTAAACCAGCAATCAATGTTGTGGCAGGGCCAGTAACTGATTGCTTAACGATAGACATTACTGGCTTAGTACCAGTGCCTGTATAATATTCTGTAATTTTACCAACTCCAAGACCAGCAACAAGACCAACAATAGTAGCATAAAATACGCCAATTGATGTAAAATCATGTCCTTTGAAACTCCATTCGGTAGGTAAAAAACTATCAATCATAAAATAAGAAACTACTATCATAATACCAGCAGAAAGAAATTCGCCAATATTAAGAGCAGTTTGTGGGTTGCCACCATCTTTTACTTTTACGAAAAAAGTACCGATGATAGAAACAATAATACCTGCAGCAGCAAGTGCTAAAGGCAAGAATACAGCTCCCAATTGAAATCCTTCGAAAGAAGGAAGAACAAAGAAAGCAGCTCCCAATACCATAGTTGCAATAATTGAACCTACAAAAGACTCAAAAAGGTCAGCTCCCATACCGGCAACATCACCAACGTTGTCACCAACGTTATCAGCAATAGTAGCTGGGTTTAATGGGTGATCCTCAGGAATACCAGCCTCAACCTTACCAACAAGGTCAGCGCCAACATCAGCAGCTTTGGTATAAATACCACCACCAACACGAGCGAAAAGAGCAATTGAAGAAGCTCCTAGAGAAAATCCTGAAATAATATTAAGCACCATAGTTACACCATTTGCAGATGTAATATCATATATTGTAGCGTAAAGGATAAATAACATACTCAATCCAAATACACCTAAAGAAACAACACCTAAACCCATTACAGCGCCACCAGAGAATGCAACCTCTAGAGCTTTGTTTAGTGAAGTTCGTGCTGCGTTAGTAGTTCTAACGTTTGCTTTTGTTGCTATGCGCATACCTATAAAACCAGCTAAAGCCGACATTAAAGCACCCACAACAAATGATAATGCAACGAAGCCTGTTGAATTGGCTTCAGAATTTCCTTTAAATACTAAAAGTACTGCCACTGCTAATACAAATACTGATAGTACTTTGTATTCAGCCTTTAAGAACGCCATGGCGCCATCAGCAATATTTTTTGCAATTATGGCCATCTTTTCAGTGCCAACTTCTTGTTTGCTAACCCAACCTGCCTTTAGGAACATAAAAATGAATCCTACTATTGCTGATGCTGGAATTAGATAAAATAAATTATCCATCGTAATCTTTGAATTTATGGTTTATTATTAAAAAAAATATTTCTAAAATATTGGCGCAAAAGTAATTTAAAAAAAGTCTTCTTCTATGCTTTTTTTTAGGCTTACTTATCATATATTGTTAAAAAATAACACTTTGAAAATATGATTAGCCTCTTTTATCAATACTTGGTTATCAGTTGATTATATCTACAATATATTTGATTTGATATAACTAATTATATAATATGCTAATGATGTTAAATATCAAACAATTACCAATCCCTAAAACACACATAATAATTACATATTCTTATTGCATTTTTACATAAAAAAACCATATCCGAAATATCAGATATGGTTTCTTGCTATAAATATTATATGCTTGTATAGTTGCTAGAAACACCTTTACTAAACAATAATAGTGTCTTATTTAAGCTCTTTATTCAAAATTTCAACCCAATGAGCTACATTAGCATCAGCATGCTCTTCGTCATTATCAAGGTCTATTGCTAACCCTCTAAACATATCACCATGTAGTGCTTCTGACTCTTTAAAAGTAAGTCCTTGGTTTGGCCATTGTGCTACCAAATTAATATTGTGATTCTTTACGTGAGAATAAATTCTTTCCATACCATCAACAAAATTGAATGGATAACGCATTTGATCTCCTAAACCATAAAATGCAACATTTTTACCATTCAAATCTACATTATCATCTTCCATTTTATGAAGAAACTTATACCATATGTTATCATCTGTTGCATCTTCCCAACTTTCAGAACCTACAGTAGAACAACCCATTATTAAATTCTTATAGTGAAATAAATGCTTAGGCTCAGCCTTACTTAAATCAATTATATCTATGTCTGCATCACCATATTGTTCCTTTATTTTTTTTGCTACAGCCTCTACATTTCCTTTTAGTGGCCAATAAAATAATCCAATTTTTTTCATATGTTTATGTTTTTAATCCAATTCTGATTTGGAGTTTATTTGTTAATCTGTTTATTTAGTATTTTCAAATTATTACTTTGTTTTAGCAATAAAATAATATTTACAAAAGTAAAAAAATAATTCATTATACAGTTTTAATACATGTATTTTTAATAAATCTTAACTCCAAACTAATATTACTTTCTAAATTATGACTCCTAATAGAATTATTAGTTAACTTTGCAATACGGATAAATCTAATATATTATGAAGTATAAAACAAAATCTTTATGGAATTTTTTCATTAGAAATTTTGGGCAAGGGCTACTATTTGTAGTGCCTATAGCTGCAACATTTTTAGTACTTTACTATCTATTCCAAGAGCTAGATGCTATATTTCCTTTTCAATTACCTGGCTTAGGAATCGTAATAATTATTGTCGGAGTAACTACTATTGGTTTTATTGGCTCTAAATTAGTAACATCTCCAATATTTGGTTTTTTCAATAAGCTAATAAACAAAACTCCTATAATTAAGATAATTTACAGTTCGGTAAAGGACTTATTATCAGCATTTGTAGGCAATAAGAAGAAATTTACTAAACCTGTTTTAGTAAAATTAGTACGTGATAGTGAGGCTAGCCAAATTGGCTTTTTAACACAAGACGATCTTACAAATATAGGAATCGGTGCTGGAATGGTAAGTGTATATGTGCCCTTTTCGTATAGTATAATGGGCAATTTATATGTAGTACCAAGCCATAATGTAAAAGCACTGGACATTTCGCCAACGGATGCAATGAAATTTATTGTTTCGGGTGGAGTTACAAATGTTTCGGAAAGAGCAGAATTAATAGATGATAATAAAAACACTTTAAAAGATAATAACTAATTATGAATTGGAAACTAGAACCGCTTAATGAGCAAGAGATAGCAAATAGAATTATAGAATATAAGAAAAATGGGTCAAAATTATTAAATGACCGACAAATTGTTCAAACTATTCTGAGCTGTATAGACCTAACTACTTTAGAAGGAAGCGACACCGACGAGAAAGCAAAAGACTTATGTAAATCGGCAAGAAGTTTCAAAAAGAATGGTACAGACATCCCCAATGTTGCAGCAGTATGTTTCTACCCTCCATTTGCAGCAATAGCAAAAGCTCAACTTAAAGGGTATGGAATAAATGTAGCATGTGTTGCGGGAGCTTTCCCTAGTGGGCAATCTCCTTTAGAAGTGCGAATTGCCGAGGTGAAATATGCAGTGGAGCAAGGCGCTGACGAAATTGATATGGTAATTTCTAGAGGCCGATTCTTACAATATGATTACGATTATATTTATAAGGAAGTAAAGGAAATAAAGGAGGCTTGTGGCGAGGCTCATCTCAAAGTAATTCTTGAAACTGGTGAATTGCAAGATTTGAATAAAGTAAGATTAGCTTCAGAAATAGCAATAGCTGCTGGAGCTGACTTTATTAAAACCTCCACAGGTAAAATGCAACCTGCTGCTACTTTGGAAGCTTTTACAGTAATGCTAGATGTTATTAAGGCACATTACGACAAAACTGGTATAATGATAGGAATAAAACCTGCTGGTGGAATTTCGGAAGTAGATGTTGCAATGGATTATCTTTATGTGCTGGAAAATGTATTAGGCGAAAAATGGATGAATAACACATGGTTCAGAATTGGAGCTAGCAGACTAGCAAATAAAGCTCTAATGAAATTAATGTAAGCATTAATGAAAATGGAGAATCTAAATGGTAAAAATTCTCAATAAAGGTTTATTCACATTATAAAATCAACTAAAACACCAATATTTTTTGTAAATGTTGGTGTTTTTTTTGCTAATTTTACAACTGTTTTGTAAATTACAAGGCTAATAAAGATTGTATCAAACTCCGACGAATGCTCTAAGCATCACTCCTAAAGTAGAGTACAATGTTTCTACGTTAATTTTTTTGATGAAATAATTCTACATTCTACACTCCATACTAATACGTACGTGTACGCAATTTATAATTATTAAGATTTTCGTAGTGTAAATTTAAAGCGTTGTGGTTTCTATTTTATTTAGAACACATAAATAACAAATTATATAAACAACATAAAAACAACACATATGAAAATTTATCAATCAGATCAAATCAAAAACATTGCTCTTGTTGGCGGGGCCAAATCAGGAAAGACCACACTGGCTGAAGCCATGCTTTTCGAAGGTGGAAGTATAAAACGCAGAGGAAATATTGATGATAAAAATACTGTTTCAGATTTTCGTGATATAGAGTTCGACAAAGAAAATTCGGTGGTCTCTACAGTTATGCATACTGAATATGGTGGCAAAAAAATTAATATTATCGATACTCCAGGTACTGCATCATATGTGGGAGAGGTAATTACAGCACTTAATGTAGTAGATACAGCTCTTTTGGTTGTAGATGCTCACGAAGGTCTTAATGTAGGAGTAGAATTAGGTTGGAGAAATACTTCTCGTTTAAATGTACCTACAGTTTTTGTTATAAATCAACTAGACCATGAAAAGGCTAAATTTGACGAAACTCTTGCTCAACTTCAAAATGCTTATGGAGACAAAGTTACGGTGGCTCAATACCCAGTAAATCAAGGCCCAGACTTTGATACGGTAATTGACTTGGTTTATATGAAGCAAATCAAATATCAAAAAGGTGGAGGTGATGCTGTTATTACTGATATTCCAGACTCAGAAAAAGACAAAGCTGAAGATTTACAAAAATTATTAATCGAAGCTGCCGCTGAAGGATCAGAGGAGCTTATGGAAATTTATTTCGAAGAAGACACATTAACTATAGAGCAACTTCGCGAAGGAATACGATTGGGCATTGCTCATCGTAAATATTTCCCTGTATTTATCACTTCTGCTAAAGAGTGTATTGGAGCAGGTCGTTTACTTGAGTTTATAGCCTTATCAGCTCCACGTCCGGCACGTAGTCCAAGAATGACAAAAGATGGTACTAAAGAATATAACTCTAACCATAAAGATAATCCTACCCTATTTGTTTTCAAAACAGAAGTAGAACCTCACGTAGGTGAAGTTGCTTATTTTAGAGTATATGGTGGCGAAATTACCGAAGGAATGGATATGATTAATACTTGCAAGGGCAGCAAAGAACGCCTTTCTCAATTATTAGTTAGCAATGGCAAAGACCGACAAAAAGTAAGTACGCTAATGGCTGGTGACATTGGTGCTGCAATAAAACTGAAATCTGTTCATAGTAGCGATACCCTTTCTGACCCTGATCATAAAGATGTGAAATTAGAAAGAATTACCTACCCTCCTTATAAATATTCGGTTGCCATTAAAGCAAAGAATTCTACTGATGATGAAAAACTTGGATTATTATTACACGAAATGCATAATTCTGACCCTTCATTTGGTGTTAATTATTCAAGAGAGCTGAAGCAGCTTATTCTTACAGGAATGGGTGAGCAGCATATAAATATAGCAAAATGGTATTTCGATAAAATACATAAAATAGAGTTTGAGTTTATAAGCCCTAAGATTCCTTATCGCGAAACTATTACCAAATCGGCAAAAGCTAGTTATAAGCATAAAAAACAATCTGGTGGCTCTGGTCAGTTTGGCGAAGTACATATGCTTATTCAACCTTATACCGAAGGCTATTCTCATCCTAGTGATCTTAATGTAAGAAAAACTGAAGAGTATAATCTAGAATGGGGTGGAAAACTAATGCTTCATAACTGTATTGTTGGTGGAGCTATTGATGCTCGTTTTATTCCTGCTATTCTTAAAGGAATAAACGAACGTATGGAAGAAGGTCCTCTAACGGGCTCTTATGCTCGCGATATCGTTGTATATATTTATGATGGTAAAATGCACGCTGTAGATTCAAACGAAATATCGTTTAAGCTAGCAGGTCGTCATGCTTTTAGCACCGCATTTAAAAATGCTAAACCTAAAATTATGGAGCCTATTTACGATGTAGAAGTATTTGTTCCTGAAGAAATGATGGGCTCAGTAATGACTGATTTACAAGGTCGTAGAGCTTTAATTATGGGAATGGGCGCTGAAGGTCACTACCAAAAAATTAGCGCTAAAGTTCCTCTTGCCGAAATGGATAGATATAGCACTTCGCTTAGTTCATTAACTTCTGGCCGTGGTGCTTTTATGATGGAATACGATGAGTATAAAGCTGTTCCTTCTGACGTACAAAAAGAACTTCTTAAGAAGTACGAAGAAGATAGTAGCAACGACGACGAATAGATTTATTCTATCATTATAAAACAGAAAGAGGTAGCTATGCTACCTCTTTTTTTTGTATTGTTTGTTCTAATTACAATCTAAAAAGCTTACTCTTCGGGTAAAATCTTTACACTTCTTAATTTACTAAATAATTATCTAAATGCAATATTAGACTAATCTAGTATCTGCTCCGGAAAAAAAATAATCGACCCAAAAAAGATTATCCCTGCAACCCATGAAATACTAACAAGAATTATTGAAACTTTAAGTTTACCTCTTTCATCCGAGCTCAACTCCTTAGAATGTCTATACGCTGATATTATTCGAAAAAAATCAAATGTATTATTAATATAGCCCGTAAATTTTGGATTAATTCTATACATTATTATATTCACTTCTTTCCTTAAAATAAAGTGTATAATTCCAGGAACTCCTATGAATAAAAACGATAAGAAGAACAGTATTTTAATTGCCATATCAAATAATTATATACATTGTGAATTAAGCATAAAAAAAGCCCAAACCAATAAAGGAAAGGGCTTTTAGCATTAAATATTTTTAATGTTATTCAGGAGAAATTGCTTCTACTGGACAAACATCTGCACAAGAACCACAGTCAGTGCATAAATCTGCGTCAATTACGTAGATATCTCCTTCAGAGATTGCTTCAGTTGGACACTCATCAATACAAGTACCACATGCTGTACAATCGTCATTAATTACATAAGCCATATCGCTAATTTTTTATATGTTAATAATATTAATTTCTTAAAACGCTGCAAAGATAAATAATGTTTGAAAACAACAACCTTATTAGCAATATTTATAATGGTTCTAAATAACAACTAATTTTAGTTTAATTAATATTTGGCATAGTTTTATTTTTAAATTTTACATCTACAAATATTTTGTAGTATACTATTTTAATATCTGTATTACAGATATATGCAGTTAATCACATCAAAATTTTGTTAATACTGTAACGTTCTATAAAAGCAATCTTTATTATAATGTATATATTATACATTATAACCTATTATATATATATTCAAATACAAACATTAATCACAAAAAAAGCCTATGTAATCCCTATCAGATGAAACGATAATTCTTTTACATTTGCTCGTGAATTTTAACACATAAGTAATAACATACATATAATTAAAAATGGCGACTAAAAATAACAAAATCGAAGTCGAAAGGATAGTTATAAAGTTTGCAGGTGACTCTGGAGATGGTATGCAACTTTCAGGAACTCAGTTCACTGATGCCGCAGCTATTTTAGGAAATGACCTAGCAACTTTCCCTGATTTTCCATCAGAAATTCGCGCTCCGCAAGGAACAATAGCTGGAGTTTCTGGTTTTCAAGTTCATATTGGACATGCAGACATCAACACCTCTGGTGATTTGGCTGACGTGTTGGTAGCACTTAACCCTGCTGCACTGGAGTACAATCTTAAGCATGTTAAACCTGGCGGAACAATTGTTCTTGACACAGACAGCTTTAATGCAAAAGCTTTCAAAAAAGCTAAACTTACTACTAACCGTCTTGAGGATGGTTCACTAGATGGTTTTATAGTAATTGAAGCTCCTGTTACTACTCAATGTAGATTAACGTTGAAAGAAACAGGTCTTGATTCAAAGACTATTGACAAAACAAGAAACCAGTTTATCACGGGTTTACTTGCATACATGTTTAATAGAGATATTAAACTTAGCGAAGACTTTATCACTTCAAAATTCGCTAAAAAACCATCTATAGCAGATGCTAATATTAAGATTTTGAGAGCTGGATATAATTTTGCTGATACTATTGAAGTATTATCAACAACATATATTGTACTCCCTAATGAGAATAAAAGTGGCAAGTACCGTAATATTATGGGTAATACTGCTACTGCATGGGGTTTAATGGCAGCTGCTGAGAAATCAGGCTTGAACTTTTTCTTAGGTTCGTACCCTATTACTCCTGCTACCGAAATTCTTGCTGAACTATCTAAGCATAAATCTTTAAACATAAAGACTTTCCAAGCTGAAGACGAAATTGCTGGTGTTAACTCTGCAATAGGTGCTGCATACGCAGGTAACCTTGCTGTTACTACTACTTCTGGTCCTGGTTTAAGTCTTAAAAGTGAGGCTCTTGGTCTTGCTTTTATTACTGAGCTTCCACTTGTGATTGTGAACGTAATGCGTGGTGGACCTTCTACTGGTCTTCCAACAAAAACTGAGCAAACTGATCTTTTACAATCTCTTTGGGGTCGTAATGGTGAAGCTCCAATTCCCGTAATTGCTGCTTCTAGTCCTGCTGATTGTTTTGATTACGCTTTTGCTGCTACTAAGATAGCTGTTGAGCATATGACTCCTGTTATTCTTCATACTGATAGTTACCTAGGTAATGGTTCAGGATTATGGAAGATTCCTAATATGGAAGATATGCCATCAATCACTCCTAAAATAGCAAAACCCAATGCTAACTATATGCCATTTGAGCGCGATGAGAATCTCGTTCGTACATGGGCATGGCCAGGGACTGAAGGTAATGAGCACCGTGTTGGTGGTTTAGAAAAAATGGATGGTAAAGGTTCTGTATCTCACGATCCAGAAAACCACGCTCTAATGACAACTCTTCGTGCTGCTAAGGTTAACAAGATTGCTGATTCATATCCTGCACAGCATGTTTATGGTGATCAAGAAGGTGACTTACTAATTGTAGGTTGGGGTAGTTCGCATGGTGTGCTTTACGATGCATTTAGCGAAGTTAAAGAGAATAGTGATGCCAAAATTGGTTTTACTAATTTCAACTATATCTTCCCTCTACCAAATGATACTGCTGATATTTTCAAGAAATATAAAAGAATTCTTGTATGTGAGCTAAACTCTGGACAGTTTGCTAATCACTTACGTTACTCTCTTCCTGAATTTGACTATGAGAAATACAATAAAATAGAGGCACAACCATTTATGGTTTCAGAACTAAAAGAAAAGTTTAACGAAATTTTGGAGGCTAAATAATGACTGAAATTAAACAATATACAAGAAAAGATTTCGTATCTGATCAAGAAGTAAAATGGTGTGCTGGTTGTGGAGACTTCTCTATATTAGCTGCCGTACAGAATACACTACCAGAAATTGGTGTGAAGAAAGAAAACCTAGTTTTTGTTTCGGGAATTGGTTGTTCTTCACGTTTTCCTTACTATGTCGACACTTATGGTTTCCATGGTATTCACGGACGTGCTGCAGCAATTGCTTCGGGAGTAAAAATGGCTAATCCTAAGCTTAGTGTTTGGATTATGTCTGGTGATGGCGATAGTATGGCTATTGGTGGCAACCACTTTATCCATATTCTACGTCGTAACCTTGATGTTAACTATATTCTTTTCAACAACCAAATTTATGGTCTTACAAAAGGACAGTATTCGCCAACAACTCCACTAGGACAGAAGACTAAAACTTCTCCTTTTGGAACAATTGATCATCCTTTCAAGCCTGGCGAACTGGCAATGGGAGCTGAAGGAACTTTCTTCGCTCGTGCAGTAGATACAAATCCTAAAGAAATGAAGGAGATATTTATGGAGGCTGCTAAGCATAAAGGCACTTCTTTGGTTGAAGTACTTCAAAACTGTGTTATCTTTAATAATAATACTCATAAAGAAATTACTAATAAAGTAACACGTGCTGATCATCAAATTTACCTTAAACATGGTGAGAAAATGATCTTTGGTATGGATAATGAAAAAGGACTTGTTCTTGATGGCTTAACGATTAAAGCTGTAGTTATTGGAGAAGATGGTTATACTATGGACGATATTCTTGTTCATAATGCCGAAGCTGAAGACAACACAATGGCTTTCCTTTTAACGAGAATGTCACTTCCTAAATTACCAGTAGCTGTTGGTGTAATTAGAGCTTACAAAACTCACACTTACAACGACCTTATGGAACTTCAAATTTCTGAAGTACAGAGCACCTCTAAAATTAAAAACATGACTGATTTAATTAATAGCGGTAATACTTTCGAACTATAATAATTAGTCATCATTAATAATACCTAAAACCACTTCCACAATGGAAGTGGTTTTTTTTTGTATTTTTACACATATAAATTATATCTATGTTAAGCATTTCAGTATTATTCCTTAGCGTTATTTTAAGTGCTTTTTTTGTTGTAAAATTTAGCATAAAAGACAACGCACTACAACTTTTGCTATCATTTAGTGGAGCATACCTAATTACAGTATCATTTACTCATATCATTCCAAATATATTTAATGGCGATAACAATGAGATTCTTGGCTATTTTGTTCTTATCGGATTCTTTATTCAGTTATTTATCGAATTTCTATCGGGTGGCGTAGAACATGGGCATGGACACTGCACATCACATCATACTGACAGTAAACACATTCACGAAGCATCTCATGAGGAAGCTCATCAGCAGGTAATTTCAATTTCGCCTTATGCACTTCTTATTGGTATAAGTTTACATGCATTTTTCGAAGGCATGCCTTTTGCAAACAGCTTCCATACTCATGAGCATACTCAGCATACGCTTCTTATTGGTATAATTATTCATAAAGTACCAATTGCAATTGCATTAATGGGCCTTTTTCTTTCTACCGGACTTTCTAAAACAAAATCTTTTATACTTATATCAATATTTGCTATATCTGCTCCTTTAGGTGCTTTTGTTGGCGAATTTATTGGCAGTATAATTAGTATTCCAATAGAAGATCTTTATAGAATTATTATGGCTATTCTAGTTGGAATATTTTTACACGTTTCTACCACCATCTTATTCGAATCAAATACCTCACATCGATTCAATTTCTATAAAATAGTTACAATTATTATCGGAGTTGGCCTCGCAATACTTTCTAAGCTATTGTAATACATGTCTTTATAAATTTTATAACATTTCTACTATTATCTGTTAATTTTTAGTGGATTGTATAATTTTTTATTATACATTTGTAACGGATTTAGTAAACAAATAGAGTAACGTGACTCACCCCTCCCGGGAAGTCTCGTTCCAATATGTTATCATATTGGTAAATAATTTTTTCATTTTGTTAGGGGATATACCGGCTGGAAACAGTCGGTATCTTTTTTTTATAGAGTTTCCTTATCTTTTGTGGTAAGTGCGATGCCTTTGCTTTGGGAGAAGGCCTAAATTTTAGCTTCGTAAAAGACTCTGTGTTTTTCAAAACATGCTGAGTTAGCTCCTTTAACAGGAACTAAAGCAAACTTTTTGATAGAATACCTAGATTTTATATAGAAATTTATTCAGTTTGATTTGCTAAATTTTTATAAGCTTGAAAGTTCTTATATCGCCATTTCTAAATAGTAAATCAACAAAATAGACCCCTTTAGGTTGATGTATGTAGAAATTAATTTCATCTTTAGATTTAATATTACTTTCCATTATAATTTCACCTAATAGATTCCTTACTCGAATGTGTATATCTCGTTGCGGTAAATGTGATTGAATAAATACTTTGCCAAACGTGGGATTTGGATACACTACTACAGCATAATAATCTGACTCAATATTATCAAACCCAATACCTGAAATAAGATAACAGTTCGATGTATCAATACAAGTAGCCTTTGAGATTTCAACCGCATAAAGCCCATTTGAATCAGGAGTGAAACTTTGATTAATAGCATTATTAATTGGATAATTATTATTGCTACAATCAAGCCATTGATAATTTGCACCATTCTCCATTGAAAACAAAGAAACACTATTTTGAGCTACACTATCATTAATACTTATTATAGTTAAAGCAAGTTGTATTATTGAATCACAACCATTAGTATTAGATAAGACAGAGGTATAATTTCCACTTATATAGTAAGTTATACTATCCGCGTCCCAATAAAAACTATCGCATTCCACATTGGTTGTATTGCTATATGAAGTAGAATTTATCGTTAAAGTTATACTTACAATTGAATCGCAATTATCCGAACTTATGAGAGTATCGTAATATATACCAGATGCATAATATGTTTGACCCTTTTGTACCCATACAAAACTATCACAGCTATTAACTGAAAATGATTTAAATACTGTATTTGAAATGTTTAGATTTAGAATTCTTATTGAATCACAACCAGCTAGATTAGTTATTGTATCAAAATAAATACCACCTTGGTAGTATGTTTGACCATTGGCGACCCAAATAAAGCTATCGCACGATTGAACTACTTGAGTCGCTGTAGTTGAGTTTATAACGGTTAAATACAAGTTTATTGTAGAATCGCAACCGGTTGAATTATATGTTACTCCTTGATAACTCCCACTATTATAGAAAGTGGTCCCAGTTACTGCCCAATAAAAACTATCGCATACAATAAGAGTATCAGTAGTATAATCAGGAGTACAAGGCGTCATTTTCACAAAGTATCCATCCTCTTGTCCCTTTGAATAAAGAGTATTAGTACTATTTCTTATATCAAAATTTATAGAATCCTTTAAGTAACCTGTAATATATAAATCCATTGATGCTGTGACATGAAGACTTGTTGGTTGAGTATGATACCCACCACTAAAAGACTTAACCCAAATAAAATTTCCAGACGAATCTAATTTTTGAATGAAAAAGCAACTGGTTTGTGTCATTAAATTATAAACATTAGGTCCAGGATCAAAATCTACAGTATCAGAGAATAAGCCAATATGATATATACCTCCATTTTGGTCATTTGATATAAAAGAACCACTATTAATATTAGGATCTGCGGAAGTATTAACCCATTTAAAATTTCCATTTGAATCAAGTTTTTGAATATAATAATCTATATCATTAATCCCTGTTGTACCAACTTTATGAACTCCAATTCCAGGATCAAAATCTACAGTGTCAGAGAAATATCCTGTAGTGAATACATTACCATCTACATCTATACAAGCACTTCGTCCATAATCACCATAAGCTCCCCCAATTGATTTTGCCCAAAGACAATTCCCTGCATTATTCCATTTAAAAACAAACATATCGTCATAACCGTTTGTTACAACTGTCATCGAGTTTGGACCTGGATCACAGTCTAAAGATTGAAAAAATGTGCCAGTAACAATAAGATTATCATTTATATCGATGTTTAAATCATATGACGATTCACTCTTACTACTGCCGACAGTTTTTGACCATATATACAATCCATTTGCACTTAGTTTTAAAACGTAGATGTCAGATAATCCTACCGGCTGATGATAACCTCCTGAACCACTTGGGTTTAAATCAACTCCAACATAGAAAGTACCCGTAGTAAAAATATTGTTTTGACCATCAATGGCTAGACCACTCACATTAATCCAGCTAGCATTGAAATTACACTCCTGAACTTTAGACCATTGAAAATTACCTAACGAATTCAGTTTAAGTATAAATGTATCATAATTACTAGTAGTTCCTGAGGTATTATAAAATGACCCAGAACCTGGATTTAAATCAACAGTTCCTTTAAATATTCCTGTTAAAATAATATTACTATTATTATCAAGTGCAATATTAGCGATGCTAACTTTGTCAGTTCCTTGTATAATACGTACCCAAATTAGATTATTTAAAGAATCATATTTTGCAATAAACCCAGTATTGATACTTGATACATATTGAGTTACCCCAACACCTAAATCAAAATCAATCGTATCTTTAAAACTTCCAATAACAAAAGCATTTCCCAATTGATCAGTTGTAATATCGTTACATCTCACATCCTCGTTACTACTAAGCAAGTTAGCTTGTTCAAATTTTGCTTGCTGGCTATATGTATTTATTCCTAATAATAGTAGTAAGAATATTAAGAAACTTTGGTGTCGCATATTTTTCGGATTTTATAAAAAAACAAAGTTTTCATTAATTTGTTACAAATATATTAAAATCTCTGCTTCATATATATTGTATTGATAGATGCTTATGCAAGGTTTTTTTAAAGTGGTTCCACTAAATATAACCGCTTTTATTATTATTTAAGTTTACTTTATAATTCATCAAATATAGTGATTTTTTGTATATATACTAATACTAAATCATGTTGTTTTACTACCTGTACAAAGAGGTAACCAAAACTCTTACCGGTTGAGCCACAAAATTGAGTTTTTGGCAAATTTGTTATAGCAATACTTTTTGATAGAAATAAAAATTATTTTTATAACTATTAAAGGAAGTTTTTGTTGGGTACAGCTTGAGAAAATGAAAGCTAATCTCTAATTCTTTATCGCTAAGAAAAACGAAAGCTTAATTTTGCGCCCACGCATGAAAAAAAGAAAAAATATTAAGATTAATTCAAGAACATTACCAAAAAACAGTATCTTTGTCCATATGTTACAAAAGCAAACAGTTGCAAATTACATAAAACAGTTACTTTCGTATGAGGAATATTCATTTTCCTTAAATGAATTGATAGAGAATATCAATAAAACAGAGATTGCCATAAAAAGAGAACTCTCTCGGCTAATTTCTAAAAAAGAGATTGTAAACCTTCGAAAAGGCTTTTATCTTATTATAACTCCAAGATATTCATCAGCCCAAAAGTTACCAGTTCAGCTCTATAGCGAAAAACTTTTCAAATATTTAGGAAGGAACTATTATATAGCTCTTTTTTCTGCTGCAAAATTTCATGGTGCTAGTCATCAACAGATCCAAAGAGATTACATAATAACTGAGAATCCTAAGTATAACGACATTTCAAAAAATATAATTGATATTCGATTTTTCACAACAAGCAAATTAACTGGTAAAAACATTCAATTAAAAAAATCTGATGCAGGAATATACAAGATTTCAAGTCCAGCATTAACAATTATTGATTTAATTCATCATCAAACAAAACTAGGTGGTATTAACAGAATACTTTCGGTTATTGAAGAACTGTCAGAAGAGTTAAAAGAATCGGATTTAATTGAACTCTTAAACTGGTATCCGTATAAAAGCACATTACAAAGGTTTGGTTTTTTGTTAGAAGAGCTTAAAATTAATGAAGAATTTCAGGAATTAATATTCAAGCAATTAAAAGAAATACGCTTCTTTCCTGTTTTACTTAGCCCAAAGTCAAATACAAAGCCTGGAGCTGTTAATAATAGATGGAAAGTGGATGTTAATGTAAAATTAGAAGATGATTTATGATTCCAAGACCAGATATAGCAAAATGGCAACAATATGCTCCATGGAGAGAGTTTGCACAGGTTGAGCAGGATTTAATTATTTCCAGAACTTTGGTGGAAATTTTCTCTGATGGTTTTTTAAGAGAAAATCTCGCCTTTAGAGGTGGGATGGCTTTGCACAAATTATATCTAAATCCTGCTCCCCGATATTCAGAGGATATTGACTTAGTTCAAATTAAAGCTGGACCTATTAAACCTATAATGGAACGACTCAAAGAAGTTATTACCTTTTTTGAAGAACCAAGAAAAACACAAGTAAAAGGTCACGGTGCTAAAGCATTATATCGTTTTACATCTGAATACGAAGAAATACGATTACGGTTAAAATTAGAGATTAACTGCAAAGAGCATTTTAATGTGTTGGACTGGGTGGATTTTCCTTTTGAAGTTGAAACTGAATGGTTTTCAGGGAAAACAGCAATAAGAACATATAGCATTAATGAACTATTGGGAACAAAACTGAGAGCACTTTACCAAAGAAGTAAAGGACGAGATTTGTTTGATTTGAACTATGCCCAACTACATACAGAATTAAACTTTGACGAAATAATACAGTGCTTTAAAGAATATACAACTTTTGCGACAGGAAATAGACCGCCAAGTAAAAAAGAGTTTCTATTAAACATCGAAGAGAAAGAAAATGATATAGCTTTTACAGGGGATATGGAAGCTTTATTAAGGCCTGGTATATCATATAATCAGAAAGAAGCTTTTGAGTGGTTAAAAACAGAATTAATTGAAAGGATATAATTGAACAATCTAATATCAATAATAAGATCCATTAGAAACAACACGAGAAAAGATGAAAGAGTTGATGGTGATACATAGCTCTTGCACCTTCACCCACTGAGGCACAAGCTATTAGTACCATAAGAAGTGTATTTATGAAAATATAGCCTATTTAAAAGAGCGCTTTTGAACTTGCAAGAGCAACAAGAATACATACAAATAAAAAATGTTCCTGCACTGTTTGTACGCTCGATATAACAAAAAGTCCGTAATAACGGACCTTTTTAGGAAAATAATCCAAATGTAACACATTAAAGTCCGTAAGAAAAACCTATACCAGTAAAATTAGTACTAATAATAGGCATAGCTTTAAGTTTGCAATGATTTTGATTTACCACAAATGTACCAATGGCATAACCTAAAGCTCCACCTATTAATACATCAGAGCTCCAATGTTTGTT
>QMPB01000026.1 GCA_003648395.1 Bacteroidota bacterium | reverse complement strand
CTATTTTATTTTGTGAGTTTTTGAGAAGAAAGCAACATATACAAGGCCTTTGAAGTTTTTGAAATAAGGAGTTTACATTTTGTAATCGACTGTTTCAAAAACGAAAATAACGAAGTAAATGTTGTTTTCTTTCAAAAAATAATTATGCTCCTAAAGTAGCAACCATAACAGCTTTAATGGTATGAAGTCTGTTTTCAGCTTCATCAAATACTATGCTTGCTGGGCCTTCAAATACTTCTTCAGTAACCTCAAGTCCATCAAGACCAAACTTCTGATAAATTTCTTCACCAACTTTAGTATCACGGTTGTGGAATGCAGGTAAACAGTGCATGAATTTCACGTCAGGATTTCCTGTTGCGTCCATAGCTGCTTGATTTACTTGGTATGGCTCCAAAAGAGCAATTCGTTCCTTCCAAACCTCGTCAGCCTCGCCCATACTTACCCATACATCAGTATAAAGGAAATCACAATCTTTAACGCCAGCTTTCAAGTCATCAGTTATAGTGATAGTAGCGCCAGTTTCTTTAGCAATTTCTTTGGCAATAGCAACTAATTCAGCAGTTGGCTGAACAGCTTTTGGTGCTACAGCACGAAAATCCATTCCCATTTTTGCTGCTCCAATCATTAGCGAGTTACCCATATTATTTTGAGCATCACCCAAGTAAGCAAACTTAATTTGGTTCAATGGCTTATCACTATGCTCTATCATAGTAAGAAAGTCAGCAAGAATTTGTGTTGGGTGAAATTCTGTTGTCAAACCATTCCATACAGGAACGCCAGCAAATTCGCCTAGTTCTTCAACAATTGATTGTCCAAAACCACGGTACTCAATACCATCATACATACGTCCCAATACACGAGCAGTATCTTTCATTGTTTCTTTAGCGCCAATTTGAGTTCCTGAAGGACCTAGGTATGTAACGTGACCCCCTTGGTCGTTAACTGCAGTTTCGAATGCGCAACGTGTACGTGTTGATGCTTTTTCGAAAATTAGAGCAACATTTTTACCTTTTAAACGCTGAGTTTCTGTACCTGTATATTTTGCTCTTTTAAGATCTCTTGATAAGTCTAAAAGAAATGTAATATCCTTTGGGCTTAAATCCAATAGCTTTAGGAAATTCTGATTTTTTAAGTTGTAAGCCATAATTTCTATATTTTATAATGTGATATATTAATTTCTAATTAATTTGGAATGCAAATGTAATAGTTTATTATTTTACAATGCGTGTTCCTGATCCTTCTTTTTTTAATAATCTAGCATCAGTAATAACAGTTTCTTTACCTCCATTTTCTACAAACTGAATTCCAGCACGTACCTTAGGAGCCATGCTGCCTTCGGTAAACTGCCCGTCTGTAAGGTGTTTAGATATTTCTTCAATAGTTATATTTCCAAGTTTCTCTTGCTCAGGAGTATTGAAGTTTATCATTACGTTTGTAACATCGGTAAGTATAAAGAATGCATCAGCATTAATATTAGAAGCAAGTTTTGCTGAAGCTAAATCTTTATCAATAACAGCATCAATACCTTCAAGTTTGCCATTCTTTTTTAATATGGCAGGAATTCCACCACCACCAACGGTGATAACAATATTCCCTTGGCGAGCAAGAGTCTCCACAACTTTCCAATTGCTTATATCAATAGGTTTTGGCGAAGCAACAACTCTTCTATATCCTCTTCCTGCAGGGTCTTCTTGAAATTTCCACCCCTGCTCACTCATTTTGTTCTTTTCCTCTTCGGTATAGTAAGGGCCAACTGGTTTTGTTGGATTTTTAAATGCAGTATCATCTTCGTCAACAAGAACTTGGGTTATAAGAGCTATAATGTCTTTTTTAACGCCTCGTTCAGACAATACATTGCGCATTTGCTGCTCAATCATATACCCAATTGAACCTTGAGTTTCGGCTACGCAAATATCCATAGGTTGCTTTGGTATTCCAAATTCCTTGAATCCAGCTTCGTGCTGTAATAATACGTTTCCAACTTGTGGGCCATTGCCATGAGCAATAACTATATCGTAATCTAAATCTAATAAATCAGCTACATCCTCACATGCTGCAAAAATATTTTCTTCCTGTTCACTTACTGTTCCTTTTTGTCCGCTTTTTAATAAGGCATTGCCTCCTAAAGCTACTACAGCTAATTTCTTCATAATAATTGAATTAATAACCGACGCATCATAATAATGCGCGTTGTTTATTCTTATAATATTTAATTAATCGGTGGAGGAAGGACAGTCTTCTACTTAATTTAATTAACACTCCACGTGCTATTCCAATTCTAATTTTATTTACTATCTCTAGTATCTATAAAATTGGTAATGATTATTCCCAATTATTAGTTGGTATTATCATTAATCTTCGTAAAACATGATTGTTTTTTCAGAAGGAAGACAAAAGTAATATTATTTATGAGATAAGATATTTTTTAAGGATATTTAATACTTCAATTATTTAGATGTTTTTAATCAATCATTTTTGTCGTTGAAACAATAAATCCATCCAAATATTTATCGCCAAGCTCTACTTCTACAATCGAATTTACGAGTGATTCATTATAGTTAGTATATACTTTTATATAATTATCAGTCCACCCCGAAATCACACTGTCTTCTTCGCTATTTTCAAAGAGTACCTTATGTTTTGTGCCTATATTATTTGAATAGAACTCTGCTTTTTTCTTTTCTGATAATTTGTGCATTTCCTTGCTTCTTCTTTTTTTCTCCAAATTTGGAACCTGATTCTTTATGCGTAAAGCGTGAGTATTCTTACGCTGAGAGTATGTGAAGGTGTGGATATATGAAATGTCTATTTCTTTAATAAAAGTCATTGTTTCTTCAAAAAGCTCTTCAGTTTCTGTTGGAAAACCAATTATAACATCTGCAGCTATACACGCATTTGGCATAAGCTGTTTTATTTTAGCCACTCGATCGGCATATAATTCAGTATCATAAAAGCGTTTCATATCTTTCAAAATAGTATCGCTACCACTTTGTAGGGGTAAGTGAAAATGTGGTAGAAAAACCTTTGATTTGGAAACTAGCTCAATAATTTCATCTGTTAGTAATTCTGGTTCGCAAGACGAAATTCTTATTCGTTTTATACCATTTACTTTTTCAAGCTCTTTAAGTAAGTCGTAAAAATTCTCTGAACTACCTTTTCCAAAGTCGCCAATATTTACTCCTGTAAGGATAATTTCTTTAATACCTTCGGCAGCAACCTCATGTGCTACAGCAATAGTTTTTTCTACAGAAACACTTCTTGAGCGACCCCTTGCCATTGGAATGGAGCAATATGTGCAAAAATGGTCGCAACCGTCCTGCACTTTCAAAAAGCTTCTTGTTCTATCTCCAGAAGAATAGGAAGGAATAAATCTTTTTATTTTTCCTATTTCCGCAACATGAACTTCTGTAGCTCTGTCGGATGTGGGGTTCTGAATATATTCAACAATATTATATTTATCGTCGTTGCCCAATACCATATCTACATATTCCAACTCGCTGAGTTTTTCAGGACTAAGTTGCGAAAAACACCCTATTACACTAACTTTGGAGTTTGCATTTCTTTTTTTTGCTTGTTTGGCTGCAGTTTTAGTCTTTTTTTCAGCCAATTGAGTTACTGAACAAGAGTTTATAATATAATAATCGGCAGTATCCTTAAAATCTACAAGCTCATACTCTGCCTCTGGAAACATTTTACGAATGGTAGAAGTCTCAGAGTAATTTAGTTTACAACCTAATGTATGAAACGCTATTTTCTTTTTCAATGTAATTATTGCTTTTTAATTTGCGGCAAAGATAATGGTTACATTGATAAATTATCAAATTATTAAAATATTAAATTACTAAATTGTCATATTAATTCAATTTCGTAGTCCAATAGCATGGAATTTGTGAATTAAAAATTAATCATTAACAACTAAACATTAAGCATTAATTAACTATATTTGCGGCAAATTATTTATAGTATTTAATGAAGGCAAAGAAGCAAAATAAAAAGCTATTTAAGAGGATATTTTCCAATGTAAACCATAAATATAAATTTGTGGTAACAGATGAGTTAACATATGAAGATATGCTGACTTTTAGGTTGTCGCGTATGAATCTTTTTATGCTTATTGGATTTGTTACAATCTTCGCCGTATCGATTACTATTTTTTTTATTTGGATTACTCCTCTTAAAGAATTTATTCCTGGCTATGCCAGTGTTGATAAAGTGTATCAGGTTTATATTAATCAGGCAAGGATTGATTCTTTGCGATTACGATATGATCAAGAAGTGGTTTACCGAGAAAATTTTTATAAACGAATTTTATTGGGAGAAGATTTATATAATACTGATACAATATTGCCCGCTCGAAATGCGGAAATAGATTATAATAATATTCCTGATGTAAAATCTGATAGAGAGAAGCAGTTACGAAAAAAATGGGATAATGTTAATGATTACGACCTAGTTTATTCTAATAACCAAGGAGTATCGCGAGGTATAGGTCAGTTTGTATTTTATACTCCTGTGCGTGGTACTATAACTAATGGATTTGATGCCTTGGAATCACATTTTGGGGTTGATATAGTTTGCAAGAATAACGAAACAATAAAATCTACTTTGGATGGGCGAATAATTTTTTCGGAATGGACATATCAAGGTGGTTATGTAATTACAATTCAACACGATGATGACCTAATAAGTATATATAAACACAATTCTACTTTGCTTAAAAAACAAGGAGATATTGTAAAAGCAGGAGATCCTATTGCTATAGTTGGAAATACAGGAAATCTTACATCGGGGCAACATCTACATTTTGAGTTGTGGTATAAGAATAATGCTGTAAATCCTTCCAACTTTATAACTTTCAAATAATTCATTTATCTTAAGTATAGAAATATAAATGTATAATACTAACGAAGACATTCAGAAGAAAAGAATTGCAATATTAGGTTCCACAGGTTCTATAGGGACGCAAGCTTTGGAAGTAATTTCTGAGCATCCAGATGTTTTTGAGGTGGAGGTGCTTACTGCGGGTAATAATGTTGATTTATTGATTGCACAGAGTTTAAAGTATAAGCCTAATGTTGCTATTATAGAAAATGAGGATTTATATTCCAAACTTGAGAAAGCATTAAGTAAAGAAGATATTCAAGTTTACGCTGGACAAAAAGCTATTGAGCAAATTGTAGAGATGAGTAGTATCGATATGATACTTATGGCAATTGTGGGCTTTGCCGCACTGGCTCCAACACTTAATGCCATAGAATATAGTAAGCAAATTGCCATTGCCAATAAAGAAACTTTTGTTGTAGCTGGAGAGATAGTTACTAAGAAAGCAAGAGAAAAAGGTGTGAATTTATATCCTGTAGATTCAGAGCATTCAGCAATTTTTCAATGTTTGGTTGGTGATTTTGATAATAAGATTGAAAAAATCATTCTAACTGCATCGGGAGGTCCTTTTCGTGGAAAAGATATTGATTTCTTGCGTAATGTAAAACCAGAAGATGCACTAAAGCATCCAAACTGGGAAATGGGTGCTAAAATCACAATTGATTCGGCAAGCATGATGAATAAAGGCCTTGAAGTAATAGAGGCTAAGTGGCTTTTTAATTTAAGACCTGATCAAATAGAAGTAGTTGTGCACCCACAATCTATTGTGCATTCAATGGTGCAATTTGAAGATGGAAGCATAAAAGCTCAAATGGGATTGCCAGATATGAAGCTTCCAATTCAGTACGCAATGGCTTATCCAGAGCGTCTTAAGAATAGTTTTCCACGCTTAGATTTTAAAGATTATAATTCTCTAACTTTTGAGCAAGTAGATGTGCAAAATTTTCGTAACCTTGCACTTGCTTTTCATGCATTAGAAAAAGGTGGTAATATGCCAGCTATTCTTAATGCCGCTAATGAAGTTGCCGTGGCAGCTTTTCTGAAAAATAAAGTAGGTTTTGTACAAATGTCAGAACATATTGAGCAATGTATGAATAAAGTTAGTTTTATTCATAAGCCTTCATACGAAGACCTTGTTCAAACAGATTTAGAAGCACGAAAGTGTTTCAATAGTTTTATATAATTATTATATTACAATTATGGATGGATTAGTAATGGCTGGGCAGTTAATCCTTGGCCTTTCAATAATAGTAACACTTCACGAGTTAGGTCATTTTTTGGCGGCTCGAGCTTTTGGTATTAGAGTAGAGAAATTTTTCTTATTTTTTGATGCATGGGGCATTAAGCTTTTTAGTTTTAAGAAAGGAGATACAGAATATGGAATTGGTTGGTTGCCTTTGGGAGGTTATGTAAAAATTGCTGGTATGATTGACGAGTCAATGGATAAAGATGCAATGAAACTACCACCTAAAAATGATGAATTTAGATCTAAGCCAGCATGGCAACGCCTTATCGTTATGATTGGTGGAGTAGTAGTAAATTTCATACTTGGTGTTATTATCCTTGCTTTTATCACATTGCATTACGAAAAAGAATACCTTCCTGTAGATGCTATTGATAACGGAATATATGCTTATGAACTAGGGAAGGAAGTAGGCTTTGAAACTGGTGATAAAATTATAGAGGTTAATGGATTTAAATTAGATCGTTTTAATGATATTACATCACAGAGCAACCTAATGGGAGCTAAGATTACGGTGCTTCGTGATGGTGAAGAAGTGGATGTTATTATCCCTGACGATTTTTATAAGAATTATACTAAAAAGACGAAACCACTTTTTATTAGAGCTGATAATTACGAATTTGTAATTGATAGTGTTATTCCTAATATGGCAGGCTTTGAAGCTGGTCTTATGAAGGATGATAAAGTGATATATATAAACAATAGCTTTGTTTCTAGTTTTGGTGAGTTTAGAAGTAAAGTGATAGAAAATAAAGGGTCTGAAATTAAATTAACATTGCTTCGTGAGAATGATACACTCGACCTTGCAGTTAATATTGATAGCTCAGGAATGATTGGTGTTTTGGCATTGCGACCACCATACCAATATAAGAAATACAGTATTGCCGATGGACTTAAGTATGGTGTGAAAGATGGTGTTTCCATTCTTTCGGCAAATATAAAAGGCTTTGGAAAGATTTTTAGTGGTAAAGAAAAAGCTACTGACTCATTGCAAGGCCCAATAGGCATAGCTACTATATATGGTTCGGTATGGAATTGGCATCGATTCTGGTTTCTAACAGCAATGATTTCTCTTATTCTTGGTTTTATGAATATACTTCCTATTCCTGCCCTTGATGGTGGTCATGTAGTATTTCTTTTGGTAGAAGTTGTTACAGGTCGTCCTGTGTCTGAGAAGATTATGGAAAAAGCTCAAATGGTTGGAATGTTTATTTTATTAGCGCTTATGGTTTTTGTAATAGGCAATGATATTTGGAAACATATAATTAACTAAGAATACTCTAGTTTTGTGTTTTTAATATTATTATTTTTGTAGAAATTTATTGAAAATAATGAGTACAACAGAATATTCAGGATATAAATATTTGGATAAAATAGACAGCCCTTTTGATTTAAAGAAAATGGGTGGAGCTGAGTTGCCAGAAGTTTGTAAAGATATTAGAAGCTTTTTGATTGACTGCTTAGCTAATAATCCCGGCCATTTTGGTGCTAGTTTGGGAGTTGTAGAACTTACCGTTGCTCTTCATTATGTGTATAATACTCCTCACGATAAAATTGTTTGGGATGTTGGTCATCAGGCCTATGGTCATAAGATACTAACTGGTAGAAAAAATGATTTTCAGACAAACAGAAAGCTTGGAGGACTAAGTGGTTTCCCTAAAATATCTGAGAGTGAATTTGATGCTTTTGGAGTAGGTCATTCATCTACTTCCATATCGGCTACTCTAGGTATGTCGGTTGCCTCAAGCCTTAAAGGAGAGAAAAACCGACAACATATTGCTGTAATTGGCGATGGTGCTCTTACTGGTGGCGAAGCCTTTGAAGGGCTTAATAATGCAGGAGTTAATAAATCTAATATGCTTGTTATTCTTAATGATAACGGTATTTCTATTGATAAAGGAGTTGGTGCAATTAAGGATTTGCTACTGAATGTAACTACCTCAAGAGTTTATAATAATTTTAAAGGCAAAGCGTGGGATGCTTTAGGAATACTTGGAACGGAAGGACCAACACCTCGTAAAATAATACAGAAGATTAATCTTGCAATAAAAAATACTTTCCTTAAAAAATCTGATCTAATGGAGTCGCTAAATATGCGATATTTTGGTCCGGTAGATGGTCATGATGTGGAAAAATTAGTAAAGGTGATGGAATTGCTTAAAGATATTCCTGGTCCTAAATTGCTTCATGTAATTACAAAAAAAGGAAAAGGATTTGAAAGAGCAGAAGTTGATCAAACAATATTTCATGCTCCAGGAGTTTTTGATAAAACAACAGGAGAATTGAAAAAAGAAGACACTTCTCATTTACCACCCAAATATCAAGATGTTTTTGGTATTACCATTACCGATTTGGCTCGTGATAATAAAGATATTGTAGCTATTTCGCCAGCCATGCTTAGTGGTAGCTCTCTTACCATTATGCAAAAAGAATTTCCTGATAGAGTTTTTGATGTAGGTATAGCAGAACAACACGCGATAACTTTTAGCGCTGGTTTAGCTATTAGTGGACTAAAACCATTCTGTAATATATATAGCACGTTTTTGCAAAGAGGATATGATCAACTAATCCATGATGTAGCAATTCAGAAATTGAATGTCACATTTTGTATTGATAGAGGTGGACTTGTTGGTGAAGATGGACCTACTCATCATGGTAGTTTTGATTTGGCATTCTTACGTCTTGTTCCTAATATTATAATAATGGCTCCTATGGACGAAATGGAGCTTCGTAATATGTTATATACTTGTCAGAAAAAAGACCTTGGACCTACATCCATAAGATATCCTCGTGGTAGAGGTTATAATTTGGATTGGAAAAATAACTATGAGGAAGTTCAGATTGGTAAAGGGCGCGAATTATTAGCTGGCGACAATATAGCAATTGTTAGTATTGGGCATGTTGGTAATTTTGCAGTACAAGCGGCCAAACAAGTTAAAGATATTACTAAAGTAGGTGTTTATGATATGCGTTTCTTAAAGCCTTATGATAGTGAAATGCTTCATAAAATTTTTAAGAATTATGATAGTATTATTACAGTAGAAGATGGTACTGTGATAGGTGGTTTGGGTAGCTTATTATCCGAATTTAAGAATATGCACAAATATACAAATAGTATTAAGTTACTTGGTATTCCTGATCAGTTTATTGAACATGGAAAACCTGCCGAACTACATGCGATTTGTGGCTTTGATGTAAATGGGATTGTCTCAGAAATAAAAAATGTAATTAAATAGTTTTTTATTTAGTTTTTTTATTACTTTTATATCCTTAAAATCTATTATATAGATTACCAGTAAATAGTGGTTGGTAAGTGTTGATTATATAGCGTTTAGATATTAACTAATAATAAAAAAAGTGATTTTATTAACTGCAATTGTTGCTTTACTTATTTCTTTTTATTTATTGAATGAAATAACTGATAAGTTTTTTGTTCCTTCATTAGATGCAATTTCGCATAGATTGAAAATGTCTGATGATGCTGCTGGTGCAACATTAATGGCCGCAGGTTCAAGTGCTCCTGAATTATTTATTTCTATTATTGCTGTTATTTATGGTGGCGATAATCTTGAGTTAGGCGTAGGTACCATTGTAGGCTCGGCTTTATTCAATTTATTAGTAATAATAGGCGCAGTTTCCTTTGTTCGCGATGCTAAAATTGCGTGGCAACCTATGTTGCGAGATATGCTATTCTATACATTGGCAATAGGGGCTTTATATTGGGCTTTTAGTTCAGGAATAGTTACTATTTGGCATGTTATTGGGTTTTTAGCCCTTTATGTATTATATGTTGTTGCAGTTCTTAATTGGAAAAGAGTGTTTCCATATGAAAGATTTGTATTTGAGGAAGAAGAGGACGATGAAGATCCTTCCTGGAAGAAATATATGCGTTTATTGGATTATGTTATTGATTGGATATTTGGCAAACCTGAAAGGTTTCTATATAATTTCTTAGTTAGTGTTACACTTATTGCTCTATTAAGCTGGGTGCTAGTCGAAAGTGCTGTTGTAGTTAGTGAGGCAATGGGTATTCCTAAATATATTGTTGCATTAACAATTCTTGCTTTTGGTACTTCAGTACCTGATATGATGTCGTCGGTAATTGTTGCAAAACAGGGTAGAGGTGGCATGGCTATAAGTAATGCTCTGGGTTCTAATATTTTTGATATTCTTCTTGGTTTAGGTTTGCCTTGGTCGATTCTTATTATTGGCAGTGGTAATAGTATTGAAGTATATCAAAGCAATATTACATCTCATATATTTGTTCTACTTGCCTCTGTAGTAGGTATGTTTGGAATATTTTTACTTACTCGTTGGCGTGTTAATCGTATAGTAGGTACAATCTTTTTAGGAGCGTATGTTTCATATCTTGTATATGTTATAATGCAAGCGGTATAAATATTCTATTTCATCAAAGTTTTACTCAAAGTTATTTAATATGTCGAAAGTTAAATGGAAACCTGGTACAATGGTATATCCTTTGCCTGCTGTAATTGTAAGCTGTGGCTCTCAGAAAGCAGAATGGAATCTAATAACTATCGCATGGACAGGTACAGTGAATACAAATCCACCAATGGTTTATATATCGGTACGCCCGTCGCGTCATTCATACAATATTATTAAAGAAACAGGTGAGTTTGTTATCAATCTTACCAATAAAAAAATGGCTTTTGCAACTGATTGGTGTGGTGTAAAGTCGGGTAAGGATTTTAATAAATTTGATGAAATGAAATTAACTCCTAGTGAGGCTGAGTTTGTTGCATGCCCTATGATTGCGGAATCACCTATAAATATTGAATGTAAGGTGACTCAAGTTATTCCCTTGGGTTCTCACGATATGTTTATCGCTGAAGTATTAAGAGTGCACGCCGATGACCAATTTCTAGATTCAGAAACTGGCGCCTTTGATATGAAAAAAGCTGGTCTTATTGCCTATTCCCATGGCAATTATTATGAGCTAGGCGATCATATTGGTAAGTTTGGCTATTCTGTAATGAAGAAGAAAACTAAGAAGAAAATTAAAAAATAAAGATTCTCAAAAATACAGAAATAATACCACGCATAATTCAAATTTGCTGATAAATAAATTAGAATATATCAAATATTCAAGGTTTAAATTCTTTGCATAGCCCAAAATACTTTAATTTTATAGTTATAGTATTAAATATATATAGCACTATATTATGTAATACATTACGCTATTAATATACATAATAATGTAATACAAAACATAATAATATTAAAATATATGTAATAGATAACAAAATAATACTATCTTTGTACTATGGATTTTTTATATGAGCTATATAATAGGGTAATAGACAGTATTTCTAATAAATTTATTAGATCAATGTATGATGAGGTAAATTGGGATGCGCACTTAATAAGTATTATTGGGTCACGAGGTGTTGGTAAAACAACAATGATGCTTCAATACCTAAAGGCGCATTATAAAAAAGGTGATACTACTGCATTATATATTTCGCTTGATGATCCTTATTTTTTCACGCATAGTCTTATTGATACAATAGATACATTTGTAAAGCTTGGTGGTTTGCATTTATTTATTGACGAAGTACATAAATATATGCCCTTGCACCCAAAGTCTGATTGGTCCATTGAGATAAAAGCAGCCTACGATCGTTATCCTAAATTACGAATGGTATATTCGGGTTCTTCAATAATAATGCTTCATAAAGGCTTGGGTGATTTGAGCCGTAGGGTAAGCCCTTATCATATGAATGGTTTATCTTTTCGGGAGTATCTAGAGTTTAATAATATCCTTAAATACAGGGCTTTAACCATTGAGGAGATAGTGACTGATTATACTAAATTGTCATCTGAGATTTCTTCAGACACAGTTATTTTAAAGCACTTTAAGGAGTATTTATTGAAAGGTTATTATGCTTTTTATGGCGAAAATGAGTATAAATATTTTGATAGGTTACGCAATGTGTTAATGATGGTTTTGGAAGTTGATATTCCCAAAGTTATGAATATCCCTTTTACAAGTGTGGAGAAAATGAAAAAGCTATTGGCAGTAATTTCTAGCTCTGCTCCTTATGTGCCAAACCTAACTAAAGTGGGAAAAAATATTGGCATTACCGACCAACGCACATTTTTGAAATACCTTACTTATTTGGAGAAATCTGAAATTATAAATACTCTTGAGAAAACGCCAAAGGGGAGTCATATTCTTAAAAAGCCAGCAAAGGTATATCTTAATAATACAAATCTAAATTATGCTTTGGAGCGCAGAAATAGCTCATTGGGAACAGCAAGAGAAGTTTTCTTTTATAACCAAGTATCGTCCAAATACAGCATAATTGCATCCAAGGAATCTGATTTTTATGTGGATGATAAATATACATTTGAAGTGGGAGGCAAGAATAAAGATTTTTCTCAAATAGCAGATGTTGATAATGCATACCTAGCCATTGATGATATAGAGGTAGGTGTTTTTAATAAAATACCACTATGGTTATTTGGCTTTTTATACTAAAATAAAAAAGCAGACTTCAAAGATTATTCTCTCTTTAGTCTGCTTATAGGTCCTATCCTGATTTCAAATATTATTTCTACAATTTAGTCGGCTTATAAATACTTAGTCTCAAAATCCATCTTATAATTCATAATTAGTTTACCTTGATAATATACGCTAGACATTATTAACAAATCTCCATCATATTCTTTCTTATATTCAGATTTAATTTTGCCTTTCTTAGAATAATTATAATAGACTTGTTTCCCATTTTCGTACTTATAATTCCATGCAAATAACTCCTTGCCTTTATGGCTATAAGATATCTGCTCTAAAGGTCTAGAGCGGCTTTTGTCGTATGTTACATAATAAAATAAAATGTTGTTTTTATCATAAAACTTTTGTTCAATTATTAGTGTGTCAGCGGTATATTTACTTACAGATTTTCTTATCTCTCCTTTTTCGTTAAAATACTGAACTACTTTTACTAAATTATCATTTGTAATAGTATCCCATTTGCAAACCTGAGTTTCTTTTTTCTTTTTCTTTAGAATCTCTCCTTCGCTTTTACATTCGTAGGTCCATGTTTGTACTACTTTATTTTTGGAATTATATAATACAGATTTTGATAGCTTGCATTTATCATAGTAATCGTATTCCCATGTAAACTTAATTTTTCCATTTTTTTTATAATGATGCGATTCTACCATACACATGTCTTTATTGTACTCCCAATCATTTGTTAGATGCTTTTCATTATCGCCTTTTTGATAATAAACAGCTAAAAGGTGATTGGTATCGAATTCATAATAATAAGATAGCTTGAGCTTTCCCTTCTTATAATTCTTAATTGATGTTACAATATTGGAATCATTATAAGTATATTTTGTCGAATTTTTCGTGATTCCTTTTTTGTCTTGATATTTTACTTCCAATAGGTTACCGTTACTATCAAAACTCTTTATGGATTTACCAACTAACTTCTCTCCTTTATAGTTTTGAGTGGTAATTTTATTTACCCCTTTATTCTTAATAGTTTTTTTTGGAATATAAAAACGATCATAGGTATTATAATAACGATAATCATTAAACTCTGACTGACTTATGCCTACGTAGCCTAACATGATAAATACTGCAATTAATAATTGTTTCATAGGTGATATTTTTAAGTGATTTATTGTGTGTGTATTTTATAACGAATAAAGTTATTATTTATTATATGTGAAAAAAATATTTTATGTGTTAATTGTATTTTCTCTCAGCAGGGATGGCAGGCAAATTAACAATTAGATATTTCTCACAATCAAGCAATTAAATACTTAATTACTTTCTGGAAAAAATCACTAAAATCTTTCCCATTTTAATCAACAATTTATTATATATTCGCTCTTTGAAAATAGAGGCCTTTTAGGCACTTAGTATATCTATAGAAATTACTTAATAACAATTAGTTATAGTTTATGGAACGAAAAGGAACAGGAAAAGTTTCACAGGTAATTGGACCTGTAATTGACGTTTATTTTGAGAATGATGCAGATCTTCCAAATATATACGATGCCCTAGAGGTAAAAAATGCTGCAGGTACTAAAATTATACTTGAAGTACAGCAAGATATCGGAGAAAATACAGTAAGAGCAGTAGCGATGGACTCTAGCGACGGTGTAAGCCGTGGTATGGAGGTTATTCCTACAGGCGAAAAAATATCTATGCCAGTGGGCGAACATATCAATGGACGTGTATTTAACGTTGTTGGTGACCCTATTGACGGAATTGGTGAAGTAAGCCGCGAGCATACTTACCCTATTCACCGTGAGCCTCCTAAGTACGAAGATTTGAGTACTTCTAACGAGATTTTATACACAGGTATCAAAGTTATTGACCTTATCGAGCCTTATTCTAAAGGTGGTAAGATTGGTCTTTTCGGTGGTGCTGGTGTTGGTAAAACTGTAATTATTCAGGAGCTTATCAATAATATTGCACTTAACTATTCTGGTCAATCAGTATTTGCTGGTGTTGGTGAGCGTACTCGTGAGGGTAACGACCTTATCCGCGAGATGCTTGAGGCTGGTATTATTAAGTACGGCGATGAGTTTATGAAGAGCATGGAAGAAGGTGGTTGGGATTTATCAAAAATTGATAAAGAAGCGCTTAAAGATTCTCAATTGACATTAACATTTGGACAGATGAACGAACCTCCTGGGGCTCGTGCTCGTGTTGCTTTGAGTGGTCTTACTCTTGCTGAGTATTATCGCGATGGTGATGAGAAATCTGGTGGACGTGATATCCTTTTCTTTATCGATAATATTTTCCGTTTTACTCAGGCAGGTTCTGAGGTATCGGCTCTTTTAGGTCGTATGCCTTCTGCTGTAGGTTACCAGCCAACTTTGGCTTCGGAAATGGGTGTAATGCAAGAGCGTATTACCTCTACTAAGCGTGGTTCTATTACTTCTGTTCAGGCGGTATATGTTCCTGCGGATGACCTTACTGACCCTGCTCCAGCTACTACTTTTGCTCACCTTGATGCTACTACAGTATTGAGTCGTAAAATTGCTGAACTAGGAATTTATCCTGCGGTGGATCCTTTGGATTCTACTTCTCGTATTCTTTCTCCTGATGTAGTAGGAGACGAGCATTATAATACTGCTCAAAGAGTTAAAGAGTTATTGCAACGTTATAAAGAACTTCAAGATATTATTGCTATCCTTGGTATGGATGAGCTTAGTGAGGAAGATAAGCAGGTTGTGCACCGCGCACGTCGTGTTCAGCGTTTCCTATCTCAGCCTTTCCACGTAGCAGAGCAATTTACAGGAATTCCTGGTTGTGTTGTTGATATCAAAGAAACTATTAAAGGTTTCAATATGATTATGGATGGTGAAGTGGACGAATATCCTGAAGCTGCATTTAACCTTGTAGGTACTATTGAAGAGGCTATAGAAAAAGGTAAGAAAATTATTGAAGCGGCTAAAAACTAAGCTATGGTAGTTGATGTTATAACACCCGATAAAACACTTTTCTCTGGAAATGCAGGATTAGTTCGTATCCCTGGAATTGATGGCTCTTTTGAAGTGCTTGATCACCACGCGCCTCTTGTTTCTATTATTGTTAAAGGAACAGTAACTATTATTGATGATAAAAAACAAAATCATGATATTGAAGTAAACGGTGGTGTTATTGAAGTTAATAATAATACTGTGAAAATACTTGCTGAATAGATTTAGTTAGTACTATATAAAATATAAAGCTCCTTAAGATTTATTTCTTAAGGAGCTTTTTTTATGTTTTATAAATATCCCATGGATAACTCCACCAATTGCCTATTGCTAAAAGATTACTATCGTACTCTTATGCCATCTCTTACATCATATTGTTGATTGAGATTGCCTTTTCTATCATTAAGCATTTTCAAGAAAGAATCCTTAAAATAATCTGATGGCTGAATTGCATTTTTGTCAATTATGCTTCCGTCTTTATCAATTAGAATAGCCTGTGGAATTACACTTATTTGATAATTATTTATAAATTCATAATTATCTTCCAAGTAAATAAAGTGCCATGGGTATTCGCCATCATTAATTACGTTTAACATATCTTTTTTGCTCCTGTCCAGCGATATATGAATGAAGGTTATTATATCATCAAATTCTTCATAAAGTTCTTTTGTGTATTTCATCTGTGCCAAACATTCAATACATTCGTCATCAAATATTTGAATATAAACGTATTTCCCCTTTTGTGAGCTTAAGCTTATGGTATCGCCTTTATTATCTATAAAACTAAAATCGTAAGTATTTTTACTTTCTAGTCGTTCACGCATATTAATTGCAATTTGCTTATGCTCAGTATTATTTTTGCTAGCACTTATATCATAAAGTATGTTTATTAGCGCCTTTCTGTTAAATGTATTTCTACTATATAATTGTGGAATATTACGCAATATTACCAGTTCTCGCAGATTTTCGTCTTCTAATAATGGGTCTTCCGCCACCAATGCAGATAGTGCCTGATAACTTTGCTGTATATTTATTACCGAATCAAGGCGGATACGTATATTATTACGCATCCTTGTATCAATATACTTTGTCCAAAAAGCATTGAAATACGACATAAATGCAGTATTATTATATGCAATTTTGTCCTCTGCAAAATATGTTTTCACAATATAGTCATCACCATACTGACGACTCATTTTTCTAAATTGTGCCATCTGAATATTTACATATTCTTGCAAATATGGATTAGTATGAATTGCCAAATATTTATTTGCAGCATCTTCAAGGCTATCAACTAATTTGCGACTATTATTTCCTCTTATTAGTGCTAAATGATTCTCACTAGTAAAGTCATCAAATATTATTTTAAGGCTATCAAGCTCTTTATTTAATTCTAAGCCTTCTTCGTTTTTAATGGAAATATTATACATAGG
>QMPB01000025.1 GCA_003648395.1 Bacteroidota bacterium | reverse complement strand
TCATCAACACCATTAAGTACTCTATCAAGGTCTGAATAATTGTCCTGTACTCCATCCATAAAGGCCGACCAAACAAATTTCAAATCAGGGGCATTAGGATCATTTGGAGAAGGGTCTGGCGTATCTTTGATATACTTAATCCAAGCTCTTAGAGCATCTCCGTCTGCCATTTCTAACATAAGATTTCCTGTTTCGTAAGTATAAGAATACCCACCACCATACCAAGGGTAATACCCACCATAGTACCCACCATAGTACCCACCATAATATTTGGTTGATTTCCAATAATAGTAAGGATAATAACCTCCCCAATATCCAGGGTAACCCCACCAGTAACCAGGGTAATAAGTAGTTGTTTGCTCACTAAGTGTTACAACCATATTTACTGCAAAATCTGCATTTTTTAACGAGTCTTCTATTTCGGTGTAACCTAAGTTAAGATAATTCTGTCTAACTTTATTTCTAATCTGATCTGATGGGCCACCTTTCTTATAAAAGGATTTCCAATCTTTATCACCTTTTTCAATATAATCGCTTATTAAGCCAACAGAATCTCTTAAATAGAAAGTCTTGTAAGTTGTAAAGTCAAATTGATCGTCAAAATTTGTGATTGTTAAGTCATAGTCTTCTATTCTATAATCATCTTCCTTATAGCAGGAGCTGATTGTTAAAGCAAATAGTAAAATGCTAAATAGTAAATAGCTTTTATTAATTTTCATATGTAATAATTTAAATATTTCTAATATGTAATTCTAAATTTATTCTTAACAGTATTAACAGTTTAAATAATGGTTTCTTTAGAATCCATTTAAATAGGCTGCAAAAATAGAAAAAATAATCAAACTATTTACAAATAAATATTACAATACTTAAATAGTTATTCAAAATAAAAGGACATGTAAAATACTAATAATCAGTAATATGTGGTTTCTTGGTTATTAATTGGCTAGTTTTCCTTGCCAAGAATCTCTATTTTTGAACTCCTGTTCTATTTTGTTAAGAATCTGGTCATTTCTGATATTTCCCCATGAAGGACCTGCCAAAAATCTAGGAGGAACCTCCCCTGCGAATCGTTCTATTACAAAATTAGGATTTAGTTTTTCTACAAAATTTACAATAAACTCAATATACTCTTCTAATTTAAATAAATTATATCTATCAGGATTATTCCTATAATCAATTGCCATTGCAGTGTTTGTAATTATTTGTAATTGATGAAATTTAATTGTGTCTAATGGTAATTCATTAAGTATTTCAGCTTCTGCTAGCATCATTTCTCTGCTTTCTCCAGGTAATCCAAATATCATATGTCCACCTACTTTTATTCCGTATTCGTGAGTAAGCTTTATTGCTTTTACTACATTTTCAAAATCATGGCCTCTATTTATTTTGTCTAAAGTACTATCGTAGCAAGATTCTATTCCATACTCAACAATTATATAATTATCCTCGGCTAGTTTAGCAAGGTATTCTAACTTTTCTTCATCAATTACATCAGACCGAGTTCCTATTACCAAACCCACAACCCCAGGAACTGACAATGCTTGACTATATATTCCTTTAAGCTCGCTTAGTGGTTTGTATGTGTTAGAATATGCTTGAAAATAGGCCAAGTATTTATCAGCTCGTCTATATCTATTTCCATGAAATTCTATTCCCTCTTCAAGTTGTTGCTTCACAGATTTATCGGTGGTACAATATGATGGGTTAAATGATTCGTTATTGCAATATGTACAACCGCCTCTTGCTACTGTTCCATCTCTATTGGGACAGGTAAAACCTGCGTCAATGCTTAGCTTCTGAACTCTTTCGCCAAAGTGTTTTTTAAAATACTGGGCATAAGCATTAAATCTACGATGATGTCCCCAAGGAAATATGTTTTCTTGCATAATTGTTTTTGAATTATTTGGCAAAAGTATCTAAATTATGCTTGATATACTGAAATTTAAAATTCCTAAATAGTGTTTGCAAGAAAACGCACTATTTTACAGTGCTTAGTCAGAAAGCGTCAAGTTCGAGGTGTTATGCTGAGCACAGTCGAAGTGCTTGCGAAGTACTGAATAACAATAAGTTTACTTTTGTAAATGTTTGTTTTCAGCACAAGCATAACGAAGAAATTGGTGTTTTCTGGCAAGCACTAAATAATAACTCCAATTATTGAAAATATTATATACTTTTACGTTTCCAAATTTACACTCACAATTAAGTAATTTATTATGTTTCAGAAACTGATTTTAAGTATTGTAGTATTATTAATTTCTACTAATTCTTTTGCTCAATCAAAGTCGTTATTGTCCGAAGAAGAGCTTTCAGAGGCTAAGGTTTATACTAATATAGACAAGGCTTTAAAGAAGGCTGCTGAGGTCTATATTTTGGATCTTTCTAGTCAAGGTATTGATAAACTTCCAAAAACAATAACTCGTTTTAGAAATTTACAAAAGCTTATTCTTACAGATAATCAGCTTACAGAGTTTCCTCCTGAATTGGCAAGAATGAAGAAACTTCAAACAATATACGTAGATAGTAATCAAATTGAAACTTTATATTTGAATACTTCTGATTCAAGAAGTTTTCAGAACCTAGAGAATCTTTATGTAGGTTTTAATCCATTGAAAGCTATTCCTGAAAATGTTAAAAATATTGATTTAATGATGGTTAGTCTTGCTGGCTGCAAATATTTAGATATTAATAGGGTATTTACGTCTCTTGCAAGTATCAATACTCTCGAACAACTTGACCTGAGTTACTTAAATTTAGATACTATTCCTTGGGAAGTAGTTAATTTATATGGACTTACAACTCTTGATTTAAGCGCCAATCCTGCTATGGAATGGGACACATCAATTGCTTTTTTATCTCAAAGTAAATCGATAGAAGAAATAATATTGAAACATAATAAACTTGTTGAAATATCAGAAAGCTTTAAAAAATTTAAAAATCTACAAGTTCTGGATTTAAGCTATAATGATAAATTAAGTTTGCGACAAGTTCTAGATGTTACTAAGGGAATAGAACAATTAAACTCTTTAAACTTATCGCATTGTGAAATAAGAGAACTTCCAAAATCAATTGGAGAGCAAAAGAAACTTTGGGATCTTTATCTTCAGCACAATAGATTAACAAGAGTACCTATAGAATTGGGAAATTTGGAGGAATTAGAAAATATTAATTTAAGCTATAATGATATTTCAGAATTACCTGAAGAGTTTGGAAGTTTACAAAGTCTTGAGAAGATATATATATCAAATAATCCATTGGAGTTTTTACCTAAAGATATGGAGAGTCTTAATGACTTAAAATATATTGAATTGCCAAAAGAATCTTTAAGTAAGGATATTAAGAAGTCGCTAAAAAAAATGTGGCCTTATGCTAAGATTAAATATGTAGAGAATAATATTGATGAGTAATATGCAATGTTAAATTGCTAAATTGTTAAACTTTTAAACAATGAGTTTTATAAACTATTTAGATATTGCATTAAACAATTTATTAATATGTACTACGTTATTTTATTTATTATAGAAGTCAGCTAATAAATGGATAAACATTATCAAATGAATATAACCAGAGCTATTGCATTTATATTAATTTTAACATTGCCAGCAAGTTTTGGTTGCCGCAAATGGCAAATAAAGCGTAAGCGTAAACATGATGCTAAAGAAATAGAGAAAAAGAAAAGAGAAAGGGAGAAGGAAGCAATGGCGAAATATCAAGAGGCAATTAAGCATCAAGCAGACATTCAATCTCCAAGTACTAAGCGGGCAATGAAACAAAGGTACAAACAAGCTGATAGATATAATCACCACAAAAAGGAGTTTTTCTTAAAACGTTGGTTTGGTGGCAACAATAGAAAGAAAGCAACAGTTAGACCAGAGTAGATACTTTAGTTTTACTTTATTATATAATTAAAAGTATAAATTTGTACTTTTGCCAATTGACTTTAATAAGTCGTAAAATAACTTGGTGGTTATTTAAACAAAACAATAAATATGCTTAACAAAAATATAGCTGTAATAGGTTCAGGAAGTTGGGGCACGGCTTTGGTAAAGTTGTTAAGCCATAATGCCGACAATGTTGGTTGGTGGGTACGAAATGATACTACTATAAAACATGTTGTTAAGCATGGTAGAAATCCTGTTTATCTTCAATATGCAGAATTAGATTCTAAAAAACTAACTATGTCAACTGAAATGAGTGATATAGTTGATAACTATGATATTCTAATTTTTGCCATTCCTTCAGCTTTTGTACATAAAAGTATAGTTGATGCTGGAATAACTAATTTTGATAATAAAATTATTATTTCTGCTATTAAAGGAATTGTTCCAGAGTTTAATCAAATAGTTGCAAACTATTTTCATAGTAGTTATAATGTTAGTTACGAGGATATTGGTATTGTTGCAGGTCCTTGTCATGCTGAGGAGGTTGCCATGCAAAAACTTTCATTTCTAACTATTGCATTCCTTCAAGAAGAAAGAGCTGAGCTTATTGCTGAGATGTTTTCAACTTATTATATGAAGATGAAAACATCTACGGATATTGCAGGTACAGAGTATGCGGCTATGATTAAAAACATTATTGCTATTGCAAATGGAATTTGTATTGGTTTGGGTTATGGTGATAACTTTCAGGCAGTACTTATAGTGAATGCTATGCGTGAGGTAAGACGCTTTTTGGAAGACGTATTTCCTCAGTATAGAAAAGTGATGGACACAGAATATGTGGGTGATTTATTAGTTACTGCCTACTCTCGATTTAGCAGAAACAGAACATTTGGAACCTATATTGGGAGAGGTTATTCTGTAAATGCCACTATGGCTGAAATGAAAATGGTTGCCGAGGGCTACTATGCAGTTAAATGTCTTATTGAAATTAACAAAGAACACCAAGTATATCTTCCTATTACTGAGGCTGTTTACAATATTCTATACGAAGGAGTTTCTCCTATAGTAGAAATGAGACTTCTTTCTGATAAATTAAATTAGTTTTTTTTGTAACATCTCAATTAGCATCTACGTTATACATATTAAATTCACACATATTTTAAACACCTTATAAACAATAATTACTATGAAGAAAATCTTACTAAGTTTTATACTTTTTATTTTCGTGGGCTTTTCATTAAGAGCAAATAATACTACTCCGCCAGATGAGGGGATGTGGTTGCCAATGTTGGTTGAAAGATTAAACTATACTGACATGCAGAAAGAAGGTTTACATCTCACTGCAGAGGAAATGTATAGTATTAACCATTCTAGTTTGAAAGATGCCGTTGTAAGTATGGGCTTTTTCTGTACTGGAGAAATCGTTTCTGATAAAGGTCTATATTTAACAAATCACCATTGTGGTTACGGAACTATTCAAGCTAATTCTACCGTTGATCATGACTATTTAACAGATGGTTTTTGGGCAACAAAGAAGGAAGAAGAATTAAAAGTTGAAGATGTTACAGCTTATATTCTTGAGAGAATGGATGATGTAACAAAAGATGTTTTAAAAGATATTTCTGATACAATTAGCGAAGAAAAACGTCATAAAATAATTCGTAAAGCGATAAAAGAATTAAAGAAAAAAAATAATTCAGATGGTATTTATAGAGTAGATATAAAATCGTTCTTTAATGGAAACGAATATTATATGTTTATCTACAATCAATATCGTGATGTGCGCTTAGTAGGTGCACCACCTGAAGCAATTGGTAAGTTTGGTGGCGATACTGATAACTGGATGTGGCCACGTCAAACTGGTGATTTCTCTATGTTTAGAATTTATGTTTCACCAGAAGGAAAAGGTGATGCTTACTCCAAAGACAATGTACCTTTTAAACCTAAGCATTTCTTCCCTATTTCTCTTAAAGGAGTTCAAAAAGATGATTTTGCAATGATTTGGGGTTATCCAGGAAGTACAGATCGTTATTTAACTTCTTACGGAATTAAATCGGCTCTTGAAGAAACAAATCCTACCATAGTTGATATTCGTACTCATAAACTTGATGTTATGAAGAAACATATGGATATGAGTAAAGCTACAAGACTTAAATATGCAGCAAAATATGCACAAACAGCAAACTATTGGAAGTATTTTATTGGTCAGAGCAAAGGTTTGAAAGCAAATCATGTATATGATAAAAAATTAGCAGTTGAGAAACGTTACCTTGACTGGACTAATGAAAATAGTGTTAGAAAAGAAAAGTATGGTGATGCTCTTGCTCTCATTGAAAATGGATTTAAAGAAAGTCAACCTTATAATATTCCTCTAAAATATCTAGAAGAAGCAGTATTTCAAGGGCCAGAAAATATTTACTATGGTTTTGATTTATTCTCTCTTTATATGACAATGGATGCTCAAGCTAAGAAGAAATCAAAGGAAGATAAAGCTAAGTTCGATCAAAGTATTACAGGACAAGCAGCTGATGCAGTAGCAGGAATAGCAGCGCATTTTAAAGATTATGATTTTGATACCGATAAAGACTTATTTATTGAGCTAATGGGTATGTATTTCAATAATGTTCCTCGTGAATATTCTGCTTTTACTACTAATCCTACTTTCAATAAAGATGGTTCTATTAAGTCTGAAAACAGAAAATATCTTATAGATTTATTAAATAAAAAATACAAAGGTGATATCAAACGATATGCTGATGCTGTTTATTCTAAGTCAATATTAGTGGATTCTAATAAAATGAGAAATTTCCTTAATAATCCAAGTTTGAAAGTACTTAAAAAAGACCCAGGATTCGAGATTACGATGGCTGTAGTTAATTCAATAAGAGAATTATATGGTATTATTCGGGATGTTGATGATAATATGAACAAAGGAAGAAGATTATTTGTTGATGGTGTTCGCCAAATGGATAAAGATAAAAAATTCTACCCCAATGCAAACTCAACACTACGTATGACTTATGGTCAAGTAAAAGATTATTCTCCAAGAGATGCAGTACAGTATAATTACTTTACAACTCTAAAAGGAGTAATGGCTAAGGAAGACCCAAATAATGCAGAATTCCATGTGCCAGCAAAACTTAAAGAGCTTTATAATAGTAAAGATTACGGACAATATGCCGATAAAGACGGAAGCATGCATGTTTGTTTCTTGTCTAATAACGACATTACCGGTGGTAACTCAGGTAGCCCTGTAATTAATGGTGATGGTCATTTAATTGGTATCGCTTTCGATGGAAATTGGGAAGCTATGAGTGGTGATATTTTCTTTGAAAACAGCATTCAGCGTACTATCAATGTTGATATTCGCTATGTATTATTTATTATTGATAAACTTGGTGGTGCTCAGTCATTGATTGATGAAATGACTTTGATAAAGTAGGGGGACTAAGTCTCTTGCCTATCTGCTGATTTAGGTTGGCAAAGCTGTAAAGAATATTTTTCGTTTTACTCATATTTTTGGGTTTATGAATAGTTCAAAATATTAAGAAGGTAGCCTTTTGGGGCTGCCTTTTTTTTGTTAAAAAAATAATATTTTAGTATAAGCAACTTTTTTGGAGTTATTTGGTCTAATATGACAATAACAACTAATTTGTTTTTATCATAATTTTGGTTAAATTTGTGCGCTAATAATTAGCAGTTTTTTTTGTAATATATACATTACCAATCTTTTAATTCAATCTATAATCAATAATTTTTAAACTAGTATTTATGAATCGAAATTTACTTACCGTATTGTTCGTCTTCTTGTCATTTGGGCTTTTTGCTCAATTTGTTGTACAAGAGAACTTTGAAACAAATCCTTTAAGTGTTACCTCTTCTTCTACTGGAACAGGAGTTTGGGCACTTAACGACCGAATACAAAGTCAAGGATTAAAAAGTGACTCAGCTGTTGTAACAGCCAATCATGCAAATTTTCTTACCTCAAACGTATTTTCAACGATAGGAAAATATTCAGTAATTCTACAATTTGACCAGATATGTAAAATTGATATGACTGATAGTGCATTTGTGCAATATTCAATTGATAGTGGAACTACATTTCAAAATATTGATGCAGTATATTATTTAGGTACTAGTGGTTATGGTACTATGGGAAATAAATTTTCTTCAATTAGTAATGCTGATTGGTTAAGAGACGATACTATGTTGGTAACTAATACAATGTGGAAAACAGAGTTATTTAATATTTCTAATATTGTAGGAGATAAAGCTAATGTTGTTATACGATTTAAACTATCTGATGGTGGTACTTGGGGACAATATGGAGCCATAGGCCCAAATAATTATCCTGGTTGGTTTATTGATAGTTTAAGCGTTACGGCAATGATATCAGAGCTAGTTCCTCCAACAATAACTATGTTAGCTCCTATTGTGCAAGATACTGCATTTTCAACTGGACCTTACAATATTGGTGCACATATTTATGATATGTCTGGTATAGATACAGCACTTTGTATATATAATGTAATGCCTGAAAATATCAATGACACTTTAGCAATGATAATAGACCCAGCAACGGCAGATTCTTTTTATTGTGATATCCCTTTTTATGGATTTGGTCGTACTATATCGTATTATATAAAGGCTGTTGATGATTCGTATTCTAAGAATGCTGATTCTACAGCAACAAAATCTTTCTTCTGTAAAAATTCACCTGGAGGAACATTTGTCGTAGGAACAGGTATAAGTGAAAGTTATTTATATGGACCTATCTATAGATCATCTGCGTCAAGTTCTTTTGATTATTGTAAGTATTCATATCTTTACTCAGCTGCAGAATTATCTGCTGCAGGAATTCCCCCTGGAGCTATTACAAAAATAGAATGGTATAAAATAAATGATGGAGCAACAGTAGGAAATGCTAGTTTGAAGATATATTTGAAAAATTCTAATCAAAGTTCTCTTTCAACAGCTACAGCTTGGACTTCTGTTATTAATGGAGCAAGTAATGTATTAGATAATACAGCACAATCAATTCCATCGACTATTGGTTGGATTCCTTTTGATATAAATAGTTTTAATTATTATGGACAGGGTTTAGAAATATCCACAGATTGGGATATATCTGCAGTCTCAGGAAACCCTGTTACAGGAGCTTTTAGCTGGCAATATGAAGACTTATTGCCAAATGATATGACAATAGGAAATGCTAGTGGTTCAGCCGTTTCTATACTTAATACAGGCTCTTATGGTGGAGCAAAAAGACCTAATATTAGAATTACAGTAATGTTGCCAAGCGCGATAAATAATGATATTGGTGTAGCAGAAATATTAAGTCCAGCATCTAGTGTAACAGCTAATATTGATTTTTATGCTGATGTGTTAGTGCGAAACTATGGAGTAGATACAATAACATCTTTAGACATAGAATGGACATTGGATGGAGTGTTACAAAGTGTAACAAACTGGACTGGCAGCTTACTCCCTGATTCAACATTTAGTATTGTTTTAGATACTTTAAATTTATCTTCTGGAGGTCATAATATTAAATCTTGGACAGATAATCCAAATAACGGTTCAGACAACGATTTAAGCAACGATACTTCAAGTTTTGATTTTTATGCATGCTCTGGCCCATTAGCTGGAACATATACAATAGGTGGTGTTGGTGCTGATTTCCCTTCTTTTTATGATGTTTCTCTTGCACTTAATCAATGTGGTATTAGTGGAGCAGTAACATTTAATGCCGCTGCAGGTACTTATAATGAGCATTTTCAATTATATTCAGTAGATGGTGCTTCTGCAACTAATACCATTACTTTCCAATCGGCAAGTGGAGATAGCTCAGATGTAATTCTTGCTTTTGATGCAACGGGTACTGTTGATAATTATGTTGTAAAACTTAATGGGACTTCGTATGTTAACTTTAAGAATATGACATTTGAAGCTCAAGATGCTAATTATGCTAGAGTATTTGTTTTAAGTGATACAATTCACGATTTTGCTTTAAATAATAATATTATTAAAACAACAATTGTTGATACTTTATACGATTCAAGAATGTCTTTAGTTATTGCACTTGATTCTACTATTGGAAATAATATTAATATTACAAATAATGCTTTAACTAATGGTTCTTATGCCATTTTATTAATAGGAGACACTACAGTTGGATCTTCATCTAATTGGATTGTAAATAATAATACAGTAGTAGGTCACAGTACGATAGGTGTTCAGATAGTAAACGGTGTTTCTGTAGAAATTAATGGAAATACTATTGAAGCTAATATAGCATCTGTTGCCTCTGACTACGAAGGAATATATCTTGCTGGATGTAAAACTACAGCAAATGTAACTAAGAATAAAGTAATTACTTATATGACCAAGTATAGTTATGGTATTCATTTTACTTCTTGTGAATTTGATAGCTTAATTCCTGCAAATATTGTTAATAATTTTGTACAGTTATATGGTGATGCTACAGGTTTAAGTCTGTCTGCTTGTATCATCGTTCAGGAAACAAAGAATGTAAATATTTACTTTAATAATGTGCGACATAGTGGAGATATGAGTAACTCTTGCGCCATATTATTGTATGCTAGCACTAGTGGTAGCGTTAAAGATATTAATATTGTTAATAATATATTAGCAAATGATGCAAATGGTTATATCTACTATACAAGTAATACAGATACATCGATGTTTGTTAATCATCATAACAACCTTTATAATTATAATGGCAGTGGTATATTTGCTAAAATGGGTTCTAATATAAATAGCTATAGCGATTGGATTACTGCAACTAATGCAACTGATTGCGATACTATAATTCCATATTATTTTTCTGCCACAGATTTGCATATTGCAAATAACTTATTAAATGGTAGAGGAATTTCTATTACTGGTATTACTGATGATATTGATGGTGATGTTCGTAATGCAACTAATCCTGATTTTGGAGCTGATGAGTTTGATCCTTCTCCATACGATGTTACTACTTTGGGTGTCTTAAGCCCTTTTGGAGCTTGTGGTTTAACTTCAAGTGAAGTTGTAATGGTAAGAATAAAAAATATTGGAAGTGATACTATAAATGGAGGTTTAACTGCTAATTATAGAATAATGGGTAGTGCGAATGTTGTGACTGAGAGTATCAGTACTATTATATTACCAGGAGATACACTCGATTATGCTTTTACTGCTACAGCTGATTTAGACGTATCTGCTTATGGTGCAGATTCTTTATTTGAATTTAAGGTTTGGGGAAGTTTAACTGGTGATAATGTACCTCATAATGATACTTCTTATTTGAATGTACATTCAGGTTTTGTTCCTGGTTTACCTACAGTTACAGGTGATACTGTAAGTTATGGTCAGATAGCTACCATCTCTGCGGTTGGAAATGCAATATATTTTTGGGAAGATGATACAATTTCAACATATTTGAAATCTGGCAGCCCCTATACTACTCTACCAATGTACGATACAACTACATTTTATGTGAGTGATAGAGCAGGCTCAGGAATGCATACTGCACAGTGTGGTAATGGTACTGCTACAGTTAATAATGCTCCAAATTATGGACTTTATAATTATAGCTGGTCTAGAATACTTTACGAAGCATCTGAGATAGGAGGTTTTACTGGAGATATAGATAGTATTTCATTTTTTGTAAATAATAGCCCTAGTAATTATATTATGCCAGATCAAAGGGTGTATTTATCAATGGTAGATTATTCAAGCATTACAGACCTTAGTTATGTGGATAATAGTACTTTAACACAGGTTTTTGATGGAACTGTTAATTATAATGGTTCGGGAATGTATACAATTGCATTTAGTACTCCTTTTGCCTATGATGGTGTTTCTAATTTAGTTGTACAATGGGAAAACTATGATGGATCTTGGAGTTCAGGATACCCAACTTATGAAGCTACAAATATGCCAGGGAAAACAGTTTATAGAGCTCAAGATGCTTCATTCCCAACTACAGCAGGTTATGCGGTGACTAATAGGCCTAATATTATGATCCATATAAATGCTTTAGGATGTTATGGTAATAGAGTTCCTGTAACAGTCATTGTAGAGGATATTCCAATGGATGATATAGGTGTTAGCCTAATTAATAGCCCAAATACTGGTATTGATTTATCATCTACAGAGGATGTAACTATTATGGTGAATAATTATGCAGTTGCTACACAAGATACAATCCCTGTTGCTTATCAGCTAGATGCAATGCCTATTGTTAGAGATACTATTTATCAAAGTTTAGTGTTTGGTGATAGTACAATATTTACATTCTCTCAACAAGTAGATTTGTCAGCTTATCAGACATATAATCTGAAAGTTTATGCAGAATTAGCAAACGACACTATACATTTTAATGATACTACTAGTGTGCAAATTACAAATAATGAATATGTATTTTGTGCCTCAGGAGCAACAAGCACTGCTGACTCAAAAATAGATGAAGTTGTAATAGCAGGTCTAAGCAATAATACTTCAGCAGAAGGCTGTGCAGATTATTCTGATTTCTCATCGATGACCGCAACACTATTGCAAGGAGGAACTTATTCGATAAGTGTTACTTTAGGAACATGTGGTGGAAGTTATAATAAGGGAGCTAAAGCTTGGATTGACTATAATCGTGATGGTGTTTTCTCTACGGATGAGGAAATTGCAAACTTTGGTCAGGCGAGTGCTACAACTACATATACTGAGTCATTTACTGTGCCTTTTGTAACTTCTTTTGATGTTATTAAAATGAGAGTAGTAGGAAGAGAAGGTCCTGGAACTGATAATGCTTCTGTTACTCCTTGTGGAACGTATTCTTGGGGAGAAACAGAAGATTATTCTATATTAATATTCCCACGAATACCTCATGATGCAGGTATTACTGAAATATTAGAACCTAATAGTACGGAGAATGAGGCTACTGTAGTTCCTGTTAAAGCAGTAGTGAAGAACTTTGGATTAGATACTATTACATCAATGTCTATTGATTATACTATTAATGGAGGAGTACCAACAACGATGGCTTATAATAGTATATTAGCTCCTCTTGATATAGATACTTTAGTATTGGATAGTTTGACTGTTCCTGCAGGAAATTATAGCCTATGTATTTATCCAGTATTGGCAGGAGATTCAGTGCAGATGAATGATACAAGTTGTATAGATTTATTTGGAACTCCTATTAAGGATGCATATATGCTTAGTGTTGCTGAAATACAGTCTTATTGTGGTATGCAATACGATACAGTGAGAGTAAAACTTACGAATATTGGTGTTGATACAATTAATGGTAGTAATCAAACAGTACCCACAACCATAAGTTATAATAAAAATAATGGTACTGCTATAACTGAGTCTTTCACTACTGTGGTAGCTCCTGGCGATACTGCAGAGTATACCTTTGCAACTTTGGTTTATGTTGGAACAAATAATCTTGTTGACTCGGTTTATAATATTAAGTCTTGGATTAGTTTCAATAATGATAATGTACTATATAACGATACTGCTTCAACAGTTGTTGATGTATTACATATACCATTTGTACCAACTGTTGTTACTCCTGTTTCTACTCCTTTTGGAACGCAGGCAACACTAACTGCTTCGTCTGTAGATTCATTGTATTGGTATAAGAATGATACAACAACAGCTGTGCTTGGAGAAGGTGTTAATTATTTGACTCCTTATTTATATGCTAGTGATTCATTTAGCGTTAATGCAATGGCTGGTTCTGCTGGAGGAAGTCCAATTATTGGTTCAGAAAGTAATACTACTAAGCCTTTGCCAATGAATATGTTTTATGAATATACTTATTCACAAAGTATCTTCCTAGATTCGGAGTTTAATAGTGAGTTTGGTAAAATAATAGCAGTTTCGTACTATTATAATGGATATGATGCTTTTAGTGGAGATGATATCAAAATATTTATTGGTACTACTACTAAAACAAGTTTTAGTTCTACCTCTGATTGGGTACAGTATAATGATTTAACGGAAGTGTATTCTGGTACTATTGGTGGTCCAGCTATACCTGGTTGGATTACACTATATTTAGATGCTCCTTTTGTTTATGATGGAGGAGATAATTTAGTAATAGCTTTTGATGAGAATACTCCTGGTTATGAGGGTAGTCAATACGATTTTTATTCTTCACAAGTAAGTAGTGATAGAAGTATTTACTTTTATAGTGATAGTCAGGATCCAGATCCAACGAATCCTCCTACTACTGGATATTCATTGGGAGTAACAGACTATATACCAAACATTAAACTAACAATGATGCCATCAGGATGTAATAGTGCAAGAGCTTTAGTTGAAGTTAATGTTGGTGCTCAGAGTACAGATGATGTTGGGGTTATTAGCTTAGTTGCCCCTGTAGATGGTATTTTTAAAACAGCTAGTGATCCTGTTACCATTAAAGTTAAAAATTTTGGTACAAGCTCCCAATCTAATATTCCTGTTAGTTATGTAGTTGATGGTGGAATTGTTAATAATGGTACAGTTCCCGGACCTATAGCTTCAGGTGATAGTGCTACATATACATTCACTCAATCTGCTGACTTCAGTATTATGGGTAATATCTATAATATTGTAGCTTATACAGCCCTTACTGGTGATGCAACTGCGCTTAATGATACAATAAACATTGATATTACTAATGAATTCCCTGTTTACTGCATTAGTAAAGCTACGAATGCTACTTATTCTGATTTAACTAATGTGAGTGTAGGAAGTGTGTTTAGTAATTCTTCAGCACCTACAGGAAATAAATATACTAACTTTATGCAAACGGTGGCACCAGCATTTATACAAATAGGAGTCCCATCTATGGTAAGTATTACTTCTGCTATTCCACCAGGATATTCGTATTCTCAAACAGGATTTGATAAAATCTATATTGATTATAACAGAGATGGTGATTTCGATGACGCTAATGAAGAAGTATTTGTTAATGCAGCCTTAATGAATGGAACGATTGTAGGTTCATTTAATGTACCTGCAGGAGTTGTTCCTGGCATTACAGCTATGAGAGTAGTTCATGCTCTTGGATATTCAATTAGTGCTCCAGCGAATGTTACACCTTGTGGTACATATGATTATGGAGAGACAGAGGATTATTTGATAAATATCGCTGAACGTATTCCAAAAGATTTGGGAGTTGAAGCAATACTCAACCCTACGACAATATCTAATACTCAAACTCCTAACCTAATAGTTAGAGTTAGGAACTTTGGTACTGATACTATTAGTGCTTTTGATATTAAATATACTATTAATAATGGTGTGGTTAATACTTACACTTATTCTTTAACTTCTATTAACCCATTAGATTCAGTTGATGTTAATGTAGGAATCGTAAATCTTGCTCAAGGTACAAGTACTATTAAAGCTTATACAGAATTAGCAGATGATTCAGTTAATGTAAATGATACATCTGTAACGACTTCATTTATTACTGCCTATGCTACTTTAAGCTACTTAGATGACTTTGAAGGAGCTAATTTGTGGTTTAACGATACTATTGTTAATCAATGGGAATTGGGAGTACCTACAGCATCTAATATTGATACAGCACATAGTCCAGTAAATGTTTGGGCTATTAATCTTGATGGAAACTATAATAATGGTAGTGAGGATAAACTGTACACTCCATTGTTTATTATTCCAACTAATGTTGATAGTGCTTATATCAAATTCTGGAATTATATTGATTGTGAGCCAGAAGATGGTGGATATTTACAGTTTAAGAATGGTAAAAATGGAAACTGGTTACCAGCAGGTACAATTGGAGATGGATATGGAATAAATTGGGTAGATACTGCTATTGGTGGTACTCATATGTGGAGTAGTGTTAATTCAGGATGGTTCCTTTCAGAATACAAGATGAATTTTGGAGAAATATCTAATTCATTTAATGGAGTTGTTGCTGGGGATACATTATCATTCCGATTTATTTTCTATAGTACAGCCTCAGGTAATAGTAAAGATGGTTGGGCAATTGATGATTTTTCAATTGAATTACCAACTATCCCTAATGATGTTGGAGTTGTAGCAATTACTTCACCAGATGTAAATACGCAAGTTGGAAGTACTGTAACTGCAACTATTGAGGTTAAGAATTATGGAACTGTAATTCAAACAAGTATTCCTGTGTCTTATTCTATTGATGGAGGAACTCCAATTACTGCAACATTTACTCCTTCAGGAAGTGGTTTGGCGCCTAATTCTACACAGCAGTTTACATTTAATACTACTTTTACCGCTCCAGGTTCTACCTTTAATTTCTGTGCTAAGACTGAATTGCCAGGAGATTTATATGCTCAAAATAATGAGATGTGTGCTTCAATAATTCCAACTCCAGCTAATACTGATGTTGGAATAGTAAGTGTTGAAGTTAATCCTTTTGTTTTAGGTGTAAACGGAGTAGATACTACTAGACAAACATATAATACACAATGTACAGTTAAGATTGTAAACTTTGGAATGGATACTCAAACTAGTATTCCTTTAGATTATAGTAAGAATAACATTCCAGTTGCATCTGAAACTTGGACTGGTAGCCTTGCACAAGGAGATACTACTACATTTACTTTTACAGCAACGTATCATAGTCCAATTGGAAATTATCAATTATGTGCCAAAACTAATTTAAGTGGTGATGCTGATAATTCTAATGACGAAGGTTGTCATAGTTATATTGGATTATATGATGTGGGTATTGATGGTTCTAGTGGATTATTATTTACTGTAAATCAAAATGAGCCTAATCCAGCATTTGGTAAAGTAAGTATTGATTATGTTCTTCCTAAAGCAGGAAAAGTTCATTTTGAATTAAGAAATGCATTAGGACAGGTTATTACTTCAACAGAGGAGACTCATAATGCAGGTAATAATTCAATGGTAGTTGATGCTAGTATATTATCAAACGGTGTTTATTATTATACATTCGAATTTGATGGAAAACGAATTACTCACAAGATGGTAGTTGGTAAATAAATCAAAATAAATTATACATAAAAGCTCCAAGTGAAATATTCACTTGGAGCTTTTTTATGTTTTGAACGAAATAATTGTTCGGTAATCAGTCTCATTAGCGAAAATTAGCGATAGACCATTGTAATACCAATTTGGTATCAAAATACGCTATAAATAAATTGGAATATATTTTCCTATTAGAAGGCAAAAATTATTTGCATAGCCGTAGCTATGGAAATAATATTTAACG
>QMPB01000024.1 GCA_003648395.1 Bacteroidota bacterium | reverse complement strand
CGCCAAAGCCTCAAGTGTTGCTCTAACAATATGTTCTTTCTTTGTTCCTAAAGTTAGTCCTAATATGGCACCTTGCACATCATTATTCCAATATGGGGCACCCAAACCAGCAAGTGCAGGAATCACTTTTACGCCACCCGAATCAGGCACTGAGAAAGCTAAGTATTCGCTTTCGTCGGCAGAATTAATAATCTGCAATTGATCGCGTAACCATTTAATTACAGCTCCCGCAATAAAAATATTTCCTTCAAGAGCATAAGTAGTTTTTCCTTTCAAACGCCATGCAATAGTAGTTAGCAGCCCGTTTTTAGAATAAATAGGCTTATCACCAGTATTCATAAGCATAAAACTACCTGTACCAAAAGTACTTTTTATGGATCCTTTTGAAAAACAAGTATGCCCAAATAAAGAAGCTTGCTGATCGCCAAGTAAAGAAGCGATTATAAGTTCAGTGCCAAAAAAGGACGAATCTATTGTTGCTAAATTTCCTCCATTATCAACTACTTTTGGAAGCATAGATTTAGGAATATTAAAAATCTCTAAAAGCTCATCGTCCCACTTCATTGTATTTATATTAAAAAGCAAAGTACGAGAAGCGTTGGAATAATCGGTAATAAAATCTCTATTATTTGTAAATTTATACACCAACCAAGTATCAACAGTACCAAAAGCAAGTTCACCATTTTCGGCTCTTTCTCTAGCTCCATCAACATTATCGAGTATCCAGTTTATTTTTGTTGCCGAAAAGTATGAGTCAATTACCAAACCTGTTTTAGCTCTTACAATATCGCTATATTCTTTTCGCATTCGGATGCATTGCTTTTCGGTACGTTTATCTTGCCATACAATAGCCGGATAAATGGCTTTACCAGTCTTTTTATCCCAAACAATAGTGGTTTCTCTTTGATTTGTTATACCTACAGCCGCAATTTCCTCTGCCTTTACACCAGATGATGCTAAAAGATTATTTATTGTTTTTACCTGAACATCAAAAATCTCTTCAGTATCTTGTTCTACCCAATTTTGCTTTGGATAAAACTGACTGAAACCAAGCTGAGAAACTCCTTTTGAGTTTGCTTTTTTGTCATAAATAATTGCTCTTGCACTCGATGTTCCTTGGTCTATTGCCAATATATATTTCTTATCCATATTTACTTTTTTTGAGTTACTTCTCCACCAGTGGATGTACTTTGAGAAATTGATTTTGGCGTTCCAAAATAGCTGATACTACCACCAGTATGAGCTGTTGCCTCAACATCACCACTTAGTGTTAAAGTTATATCGCCACCTGTGGCTACTCTTAAATTAGCATTCTTAACATTCAATTTTTTTCCGTTGAAAACAGCGCCAGTAGTTGATGACAATTCTAATTGCTCCACGCTACCCTTTATATTAAGTATACTTCCTTGATTAACTCTACTTTTCATATTAGTAGTATTTATTTCAAGGTCAGCTTCACTTCCATTACTAAGATTTATTTTTAGATCTTGAGATTCCATAGCTTGATTAGCAACAATTGTCACTCCTGCTTTACCTATTATCTCATTTATAGTTTTATAAAAAATTACAATAGTAATAGTCTTACTACTTCCTATTTTATTATACTTAACTATAAGCTCTTCGTTATTAATTTTAGTAGTTACTTTAGAAAAAGCCGCACTATCTCCTTTAATAACCGCATAAGTAGAATCGCTCTTTACTAGGCGAACACTAAGGTTTCCAAAAAGATAAACAGAACTAAAGTTGGTAAAGTTTCTAACTTCAAAACTCTCGGCTTTTGCAATGGTTATGAACATTACAAAAACTATAAAAAAACTAATGATTTTTCGCATATAATGATGTATAATTATACAAAAATACTAATAAAATGAATATAAAACTACCTATACTAAAACATAATTAGGGCTAAAGCTACTTATCAGCAAGGCAAACAGAAAAATACTTCATCTAAGACATAAGTATAAATGCACTATGATCTAAGCTTGTAATAATTAGATTTAGATAATTGTACTATTACTTTTTTATCTATTATTGCATTATAAATAAATACTACAATACTTGAAATCAACAAAGAAATTTTTATTAACCATTGCTTATATAATACTAAGTTCGCTCTTATTTGCACAAACAAATACTAATGATCTTAGCATTAAATATAAAAACTATCGCAGTAATTTGGTAAATAATTATATATTGAAGATTGGCATTAGCAATGGGAACAGCCTTCCTGCATCCGAAAGACAAATAAGCAATCATAAAATAAAGTGGGCAGATGCAACCATATCATTGGGGCACTATTTAGGAGTATTGGCTACTGAATATCATTTGCTATCGCTAAAAGGAGAAAATACTGATAATACAACAAAAGAGCTTTATTATGCTATTAGTGCATTATACAGACTTGATTATAAGGCAGAAACTTTCTATAGCAAAGGTGATAGTTTAGCTCAACTAAATGGATTTTTTGTAAGAGATGACATTAATAATATTACTGTAGCAGAATACAAAAAGCTTAATTCAAACACACAAATACAAAAGGTTAATAATTTTAATAGCGACCTTACAGATATAGATTCCGATGTAGGTTATAGTTTAAATAATGAAATGTCGAAAGATCAGGTTATTTTCTTACTAATGGGACTCAAACTTATTGACAAATATATTCCAGAGGACTTAGTGTATAAGTCTGAATCAGAGACTGCAATAATTAATTATAGCTCAGGTATTACTAGTTTAAATCTAGCAGCAGAGTATATTACCATATTGATACTTGAATATTTAAGTTCAAATAAAAGTATTATAGGATGGCCAATAATAAATCCTGTTACAAACAAAAGAGTAAAAAGAGGTTATAATGCTTTCCATTTTCAGGCAAAAGCTTATAATAATATTTACGAAGAATACACTAATGGGGGTAACATCTATGGGCGATGCAACAGACTGTTTGCATCATTAGAAAACGGTTTGCTTAGAGCAGTAATAAGCCCCGTAATAAAACAAAATCAAGGACATATGGTGTTAACTTTGGCTGCAATCTCGAATCAGTTTAACAACAAAACACAGGCTAAGCTTTTCAAATATAGTTTTAAAGACTATAAAAATGGAGGCAACTACGAATGGGAGCCTTTATTACATGCTGCATTATACTCACAAAAAACAGATTTGCTTGATGGCAAAGCTAATTGGTATAAGGATTTTTTAAGCCAAGCTCCAGCAAATGGCCCTTATAATTATAAAGATAGCAATTTGGAGCATCAAAACTGGTCGGTTAGTAGAAGAACCACACAACCCGAATCGCGAGGCGACAGATATAATAATGATGCAGCTAATTTCAATGGACTAGATTATATGTTAATTTATAATCTATACTTAATTTATTACGATAAAAAAAAGGTGCAGTAAATACTACACCCTTTAAACACAATTTAAACTAATTAACAAAATATCATTTTACCAAACACCACTTATAGAAAGATCTTTAGGGTATTTTATTTGATAATCATATTTAATTACTTTCTTGTTACGAGCTGGCAACTCCAATTTCCAACCCAAATAACCAGTTTTTTCGTTATAATCTGCATCAGATTTCTCATTCAATTTAATGAACACATCCTCTTGGTACGATAATGGTATCTGGTCTTGAAGAAATAAATTTATTTCCTGAGTTTTATTATTTCTCACAACAATATTCCATGCAACATTCATCTTCTTATTTTTACCCATTATAGATTTAGAAGAACTATCTTTCACTTTAGTTCGTTTAACAATAATATTTTTATCAACTCCAAGAGAAATATCTAGAGTATCCGAAACAGCCATAGGATTGATATATGACTTACTTACATAGGTACCATCAAAAAAGATATTCACATTTCCTGCCAATAAGTTTAGCTCTTCCCAACCTGCAATTCTTGCTTGCAGAAATACATCTTCCGACATACGCGGGGCACAGTAATATCTGTAATCAGCAGGCAATAACCATTTCTGAATTTTTACGCTAACTTTCTTATTTGTAGAAGGAATACTATAAGGCAAACTAATTTCAAACTTGGTATTAGTTTGTCCTGTTTTCACTGTTGTAAAGTTTGCTGAGTTTAATACATTTGATTTTAGAGCCTTACTTTTAGACCTTACTGCTACACTTTCAGTATCATACGCTTCGTCTTCACTAATTGACACTCCCATTATGTAAGCATTTGGATTTCTAATACTTAAGTACCAAGGCCTAATTACTGGCATTATACCATTTTGACGTGGATTTCCTGTTGAAACTGTAAGCTTAATATTATTCCAATCAACACCCGTATTTTGATATATGTTTGCTCTATAATGAAGTTCTATATCACTTTTAATATCTATAGCCCTGATATCGTATTGAGGAATCCAACCTGCATTTGACACTAAATAATTAAAGTTAATAATAATTTTTGAAGCTAATTGTGATTCTATTTCAACAAGGATTTCACCAACACCTTTTGGAGCTCTATTTCGTTGTATCACGTTTAATGTCTGTTGAATTTTCGTCATTTCGGATTGCAGTTTTACTTGCTGCTTCTTTAATTCGCCCTCTTCATAATAAATCTCTCTAAAGCGTGCTCTATAAAAATCTGCCGCCATTTTTATTTCTGCAACTTTAAGATTTGCACCATTTGCTTTCAATGATTGATTGGCCTTTAGTAGATTTATTTCCTCTTGAAAAGCTCTAATAATTTGATCTTTTTGAAATATTTTATCCTTTAGCATGGCAATACTGTCAATTAAAACAATAATTCGTTTATTTCTATCAATTTGTTTTAGGTAGTTAATTTGATGAGTAACCGACATAATAGTAAACTTACCTTTACCATTAACTTGAATACTAGAAACATCAATATTATTACTCAAATTGCTAAGTCTAATTATTTGATGTCCTTTTTTAATGCTTGTATTCGATTTTCGATATATTTGGGCTCCTTGTTGAAATACCGTTACGTCTATAATTTTTGATTCTATAACCGTTTCTTGCGAGTAGGATTCCATTATATTGCTAACACCAAGCGCAATTACCAATAACAATTTTAAATAAGTTTTCATAAAAAAAGATTTAAATATATATTTAATTGAGTAAGCAGCCTGACTTAAAAATCCTTAATGTTCTAATCATAACTACCTTGCCGCTTATAACAAAAACATTGCCAAAAATTAAAAAAAATAAAAATAAAAACTATAATTGAAAAAAAAACTATAACTTTGCTGCAAGTAAAATCAAAACTAGATAAGTATGCTCAAACAACATTTACAACTTAAGCTTCAGCAGAAACTTTCGCCGCAGCAAATACAATTGATGAAACTATTGCAGGTTCCTACAATTGCATTGGAGCAGCGAATAAAGCAGGAAGTGGAAGAAAATGTTGCATTGGAAGAAGGTGAAGAAGAAGAGGAATTTGACCAAAATAATGATGACGAGCAAGATGAACAGGATGACACTTCTAACGATGATGAGTTTGATTTAGATGATTATATCGACCCCGACGACGTTCCTGATTACAAATACGAATCTAATAACCAAAGTAAAGATGATGAAGAGTATCAAACTCCATTTATTTCGGGAAGCAGCTTTCAAGATTTGCTAAGAAACCAATTAGCAATGCGTATTCTTACCGAAGAAGAATTTCAAATATCGAATTTCATTATCGGCAACCTCGACGACTCAGGATATTTACGAAGAGAGTCTATTGCTATTGTGGATGATTTAGCATTTACTCAAGGTATTGAAACCAATGAAGAAGTTATAGAACAACTTATTTCAATGATTCAAAAATTTGAACCAATTGGTGTTTGTGCACGTAGCCTTCAAGAGTGTTTACTGCTACAGCTAGAGCAAAAAGAGAAGACTAACTCCGTTAATCTTGCCATTACAATAATGGAAAGGTTTTTTGATGCATTTACTAAAAAGCATTATTCTAATATTACAAAAAGGCTAAATATTACCGATGAAGATTTAAAGGATGCTATTAGTGAAATAATTAAACTGAACCCCAAACCAGGTAACAGCCTTAGTGAGTCTTCAGGAATAAAGGAGCATATTGTTCCCGATTTTCTATTGGCAAACGAAGATGGAAAATTAATTCTTACCATAAATGGGAGAAATGCTCCTGAGTTAAGGATTTCGAGAACATATAAAAATATGCTTGAAGCTTATTCTGAGCAAAAAGGAAAAGGTAATAAGCAAATGAAAGAAGCTATTACCTATGTACGACAGAAAATTGACTCTGCAAAATGGTTTATCGATGCGATAAAACAACGTCAGAACACCTTGCAGGGAACCATGCAAACCATATTGGAGTATCAATATGAGTATTTTCTTAGTGGTGACGAAACCAAGCTTAGACCAATGATATTGAAAGATATTGCAGAAATTGTAAATCTAGATATATCAACAATATCAAGAGTGGTGAACAGTAAATATATTCAAACGCCTTTTGGAACTTTTAAGCTAAAGTCATTCTTTTCGGAAGGAATGCAAACTCAAAGTGGTGAGGAAGTTTCCACAAGAGAGATTAAGAAAATACTTCAAGACTCGGTTGATAATGAAAATAAACAAAAGCCACTTACCGATGAAAAGCTTGCAACTCTTTTAAAAGAAAAAGGTTATAATATTGCACGCAGAACCATTGCAAAATATAGAGAACAGCTAGATATACCTGTAGCTCGATTAAGAAAGGAGTTATAGTTTTTGAACTTTGCGAAATATTAGTTCTTAATAATAAGTGGAAGCGCTAGCTACTACTTTAAATTTGTATATTTGCATATTATCAATATCTATAATCAATAAAATGAAAAAGAACCTAGCTGAAAGTTTTTCGCTATCATTTCACCCACTATTTTTACCGTTTTACATAATGCTTTTTGCTTTTGTATTGCCAATATTTGAGGTGCAAACTATAGGTAGTTCATTGCAGTTTTATATTTTGATAATAGTTGGCTTAGCCACAGTAATGCTTCCTCTAGCAAGTATGGTATATTTCAAAAAAAAAGGCATAATATCATCCTTCGAAATGCAAAACCGAAACGAAAGAACTACACCTTATATATACACTATAATTCATTATGGAATAATTACTTATCTATTTTATAGTATTGATATTTTCCCAATACTTATTCCACTACTAATGGCAATACCTACAGTAATAATAATAACACTACTTATACTAAATACGCAGATAAAAGTAAGTGCTCATTCTGCCGGAATGGGGAGCCTTAATGCTATTTTATTTGTATTAATGCAAACATATTATTTGGATATTTTAATTCCCCTATTAGTTAGTTTATTACTAAGTATAATTGTGATTGCTTCCCGAAAATACCTTAAAGCACATAATTGGCCAGAAATTATTATAGGATATGCAGTTGGCCTTACCATTACTTTAGGTTTAGCATATTGGATATTATAGTATAAACACCACAATATTTATGATAAAAAAAGAGAGATTTGCAAGATTCATAGATTATTTCTCTACAACTCAACCCGTTGCAGAAACAGAATTAGATTATGGCAGCACCTATGAATTAATGGTAGCAGTAATACTGTCGGCACAATGTACCGACAAAAGAGTAAATACCCTAACTCCTGATTTTTACAAAGCTTTTCCTGATGCAAATAAACTAGCAGAAGCTGAGATTAGTGATGTTTTTGAGTATATAAAAAGCTGTTCGTATCCAAATAATAAGGCAAAAAACCTTGTGGGAATGGCAAAGACTCTGTTATCGGAGTTCGATGGAGTTTTTCCAAGTGATGTAGATGAATTGCAAAAATTACCAGGCGTTGGTCGTAAGACTGCAAATGTAATTGCTTCTGTAGTTTTCAATAAACCCGCATTAGCTGTAGATACTCATGTATTTAGAGTTTCGGAAAGAATTGGGCTTACCACTAATGCAAAAAATCCTCTAGACTCAGAAAAGCAATTAGTAAAATACTTTCCTGATGAAATAATTCCCACTGCACACCATTGGTTAATCCTACATGGTAGATATATTTGCCTAGCACGAAAGCCAAAATGTGATAAATGTGGAATTACAGATATTTGCAAATATTACGCAAAAACTAAGAAATAAAAATCAGTATTAAATCTCAAACATAAGATAATGAAATCATTTTTAATAATTATAATTACACTAATAACAGCAAGTTCTACTGGTGATTACAAAAAGACTATTGAAGAATTCCAGAAAGAAATGAATACCGAGTTTAAAGATGCAAAAACTAGCCCTTTAACAGAAGCTGACCTAGCAGAATTTACTAGTTTAGATTTCTATAATATTAATAAAGATTATAATATTGAAGCCGAGCTAGTATTAAATACAATGCCAAAGGAATTTGGAATGAAAACCACTACCGACCGCCGACCAACATATGTAGTTTACGGAATAGCAAAATTTAAAATAAAGGGAGAGAAGGTAGAAATCAATATTTATCAGAATACTGAATTAGTAAAACAAGACAAGTATAAAGATTATTTATTCTTACTTTTTACAGATAATACAAGCGGCATAACAAGCTATGCAGGAGGAAGATATATTGATTTAAGGATTCCTAGAGAAGACGAAAGACTAGTTATTGATTTCAATAAAGCATATAATCCATACTGCGCATATAATCATAAATACTCATGCCCTATTCCATCAGAGGATGATCATATAGAAATTAAGATTGAAGCAGGAATTAAGAAATGGCATTAATTGAATGTTAGTGTCAATGCAAAAAGAAATCCAACATTCTTAGCTTCATTGCGCCCATACACATCAAACGGCACTGACATTATAATAAGAAAATCGCCACCTGGAGAAATTTCAAGCCCGGGATACATAGTTAATATTTGATGATTACCAATATCATTTCTAATATTATAGAAACCAACACCTGTAATCAGTTGAAGTTTTTTGTTGAGAACATAGTATCCAATATCACTATTTAAGTATACACCACCCTTATTATTATCATCAGTTTCGCGAAGAAAATACGAATATTGCCCTGTAAAATCAATGGACAGATTATCGCTAAAATTGTATGTTGTTACAAGCCCCAAACCTGCCTTATACATATTCGAAGTATTTCTTAAAGATTTATCAACGGTTTGATTTCCCATTGGCATATTTAAGCCCGCTATGGCTGCAATGCCAAACTTGTCGTTTGTAACAATAATGTATCTTGCGCCAATACTAGCAGCAGACATAATACTTGACACCGATAAACCAATTTCAAGTTTATCCCATAGGCCATAAGTAAATCTAAAATTCATTGCAGACAAATGGCTCATGCTATCGGATGTTGAATACAAATTATACATATCTGAATTTGAATCCCATGCCTTTCTAGATACTGTAGATGTAAAACTAGGTTCAAATTCAATTGCATTATGTCCAACAACTGTTGTACAAAATGATGATATTTTAGATGCTGATAGCCCGCCTATTTGAGCAGATAAAGGCACTGTAAAAGCTATAAAAAAAAATAGTAAGAAGTTCTTCATGTTTAAATTATGTTATATTACATTTAGTCTTAAATTAATAAAACTTTGCAAAAATAATAAAAAATAATTAGCAATGAGTATAAGATTATACATTATGCAAGGCAAACACATATTAATTGTCACCAAACCACTATGTATCTTTTATTATCGTAATATACAGCTATATATGTAAATTTAAGATGCGTATTTATCATCGAATTACACCTGCCTGCCCGCCATTCCTATCGGAAGGAAATCCGGCCGGCAGGAGTAATTCGATGACTGTTTTAAAATTGTCTTTTACCGTATAGCAAGAACTTGATAGTTTTTAGAACTATATTAACAATATTTGATACATAATGGTGTTATTTAAAGTGCGTTTACCCTGATACATTATGAAAAAAAATCAAATAGATATAATAAGGAAAGAATTTATTCCTGAAAAATGAGTACTAGTCCTAAATACTCTTCTATAATTATTAAATAGTTTTAACTTTTATCATTATCTAATATCAAAGCTTTACTTATCTTTGCATTTTACAATTTCTTTTAAGTCATATATTTTATAAGACTTATAGACACTAAATTAACTTATAGTTTATATATTTATTTACAATTATTAATAATAAAACTAAAAATACTATGTCGAATAAAGCAGCAGTAATTACATCAAACAGGTGGAGCAATGTGCTAATAAATGCATTACTTACTTTAACTATAGGTTTAGTACTTATCCTTGTACCTAATACAGTTTATACAACTATTATATTAGCAATAGGAATAATAATGATAATAATAGGCCTTAGTTTTATGGGATACACTCATTTTTCCAAGGGAATAACTACAAAAAGTAAAACCATATTTTTTACACAGGCAATAGTTAATATAATAGTTGGTCTATTTATGGTTTTTCAAAGTGAGATTGTATATAATTTTATTATTTATTTTATTGCAGTTTGGCTAATAATAACAGGGGCTACACAGTTATTTTCGGCACCTTCACAAAAAAACATCATCCCTTATACCAACATTATTCTAATAAATGGGATAATTGCTTTAGGACTTGGAGTAACAATCCTTATTTGGCCAGAGTTTCCAATGATATTTATTGGATATATTAATATCTATATTAGTATAATTCTTTTCTACTATAGTTTTACTTCTTTTAAACATCGAAATCAAAATTCAAAAGTAGTTTTTGAAGAAACTATAGATATTAATTCTGAAGAAATAAATAATAATAAATAAAATCAATGGCTTTTATTACAAATGAGAAACGCTTTAGCACTAAGTGGTTTAAAGCATATTCCTTAATTATTGTAGGAACATTTATAATGGCAGTAGGCTTTGTTCTATTTATTAGCCCATATAAATTTGCACCAGGCGGGGTTTATGGAATTGCTATTGTACTGCATCATATTTTTGGGTTTCCCATTGGCTTTAGTGGTTTGATGATGGATATTCCACTTACAATATTTGGAATATGGATTCTTGGTCCACGATTTGGCGCAAAAACCATTACCGGAATGCTAACATTACCAGCATGGATAACTCTTCTGGAATACATGTATGGTTATGAAGCATTTGTGCCAGATCAACCGTTATTATCAGCAATATATGGTGGCGTAATTATGGGGCTAGGACTTGGCTTAGTTTTTAAATCAAAAGCAACTTCTGGAGGAAGTGATATTATAGCAATGGTAATTGGGAAGTATACCCATATGCCACTTGGACAATTAATGATTTATGTTGACTCAGCCATTGTTCTTATTAGTTGGATAGCTTTTAAAGACCCACTGATACCTCTTATTTCGTGGGTAATAATTTTTATCACTGGTAAGGTTATCGATATTGTTCTTGAAGGAATGAGTTATGATAAAACTCTTTTTATAATTTCTGATAAACATAAGCAAATTGGTGATATTATAGTAAATGATTTAAAACGTGGCAGTACATATTTTAACGGCCTAGGGGCATATAATGATTCTGAAAGAACTTTAATTTTTACAGTACTTAATCGTCGTGAGATGACAATTCTTATGTCTCATATTCTGGAAATTGACCCTAATGCTTTTGTAACAGTAGTAAATGCAAACGAAGTTTTAGGTGATGGCTTTAGATCTCTTAAAGAAAAGATTGAAGACGAATAATAGAAACTTAAGCTGCATGCAGATAAAACAGTTTTTAATAGGAGCAACATGAGCGAATCATATGATTTAGGAAGACAAGGCGAAGAAATAGCCACCCATTTTTTGGCAGAAAAGGGATTTAAAATACTAAAACGTAATTGGCATTTTGGAAAACTTGAGTTAGATATTATAGCCATAGACAATAATACTCTCGTTTTTGTAGAAGTAAAAACTAGAAGTGCTAATTACTTGGTGGAACCAGAATTATCAATTACTAATAAACAGCGAGGTTTTCTTATTAAAGCAGCAAATGCATTTATAGATACACATTCATACGATATGGAGGCACGATTTGATATTGTATCAATAGTAATACATCCGCAAGGCAAGGACATAAAACACATTGACGAGGCGTTTTACCCTTATATGCGCTGAGGAATTAGGAATTAGCCTGCATAACTGCAGTCATGGAATTCGTCAGACTGAATAATTTTGTTTTCGATTAAAATAAGAAGATCAAAATTGTACCGAAGGCTGGTTAATAATGCACCATCGAATAAACTGAATCTACCTTTGATAATCTTTCTTTTCCATTTAAAAAGTCAAGTTCTATTAAAAAATTAACATGCAATTCTTTCACATCAAATTTATTAATAAGATTAATTGCAGCGGAAGCACTTCCTCCGGTTGCAAGTAAGTCGTCGTGTAGCAGCACTACATCATCGCTATTCAAAGCACCTTTATGAATTTCGATGCTATCGGTGCCATACTCAAGCTCATACTCTACTTTAAAAGTATCTGCTGGCAATTTGCCTGGTTTACGCAAAAGCACTATTCCCGCACCTAGTTTATAAGCCAATATACTTCCCAAAATAAACCCTCTTGACTCAATTCCTACAACTTGCGTAATTCCCTTATCCTTATATTCTTCATATAGCAAATCAGAGATTTCCTTTAAAACCTCCGCATCCTTCAATGCTGTTGTAATATCTTTAAACAAGATTCCTGGTTTAGGAAAATCTTTTACATCACGTATAGCATTCTTAAATTTTTCTTGAGTAGTCATACCTATTTATTTTATTTATTTAATGCACAAATATAGTTATATCTCATTCCTGAGTCAAAACAAAACTTGCTCTATCTAACTAATATTTGCACTGTAGTTCTTGATTTTTGTTCTAGAAATACTTCTCTATTTCCTATTAATTCATCAATCACATCTTGATTATAATTCTGGATTGTAATTAATTCCATATTCTCATTATATCTTACCTTAAAAATCTTTTGCATATCAGCAATAAAACTATGCACTAATTCCTTGTTATTATCCAAGCAAATAGAAAAACTAATTGCAGAGTTCTGCATTAAATTTACTTTAAGATTATAGCTATTTAATTGTTTAAAAATAAGTGAAAGACTATCCTCTGCAATAAAAGAAAAATCGCGAGCAGAAATAGACACTATTACTTGATTTTTTTTGAAAATATACGACGATATCATAGAATCAGCAAAAGCCTCTTGTTGCACCGTAGTACCTTTATCATTAGGATTAAGAAATGATTTTATATAAAGTGGAATACTCTTTTTCTTAAGCGGCTGAATGGTTTTAGGGTGAATAATACTAGCACCATAGTAAGCGAGTTCTATGGTTTCGCGATAGCTAATATAATCAAGCTTATAAGTTTTATCAAAGAATTTAGGATCTGCATTTAGCAAACCTGGCACATCTTTCCATATAGTAAGGTCCTCAGAATTGATTGCATTTGCAAAAATTGCTGCAGAATAATCAGAACCTTCGCGCCCTAGTGTACTACATTCTCCAGATTCTGTTCTCGCGATAAAACCTTGAGATATTACAATATCATTATCCTTAAAAAGTAGAGTGATTTTATCCTTTATTTTTGCTATACTTTTATTCCATTGTACTTTTGCTTCAACATATTTATTTTCAGTAATTATTAAATCACCAGCATCGCACCAAATGCTTTTTATTCCAATTAGATTAAGGTATTGATTAATAATTATTGTGGAAAGAATTTCGCCAAAACCAACAAAATGAGCATATGACTTATTAGTTTGCATATCATTATTAGATATAAATGATCGCATTTCTGCATAAACAGTATTTACTCTTCTATAAACCTTACTTTCCGAATCCGGGAAAAGCTTTTTAATAATATCATTATGAAAAACCTCCACATCAGAAATTAGCAGCTCTATATTACTATTATCAGCCATAAGAATTTTCTCCAAAGCATTTGTAGTTTTCCCCATTGCCGAAATTACAACAACTATCTTCTCTCCTTGATAACCACTAATAATTTCACCAACATTGCGAACTGCTTCCGCTGATTTAACTGATGCTCCTCCAAACTTAAAAACTCTCATTGGGTAAATGCTAAAGTGTTAAATTATTAAATACCTGCCTGCTCCATCCCTTCCGGTAGGCTGGCTAAATTGATAAAATGTTGAATTACTAAATGCAAGCACTTCAATATTGCCAGAAAAATAGTCCCTAAAGATATAATCCTAAAATGCCAAATAATGCAAAAATCAGGCTTGCAATTCCATTGCTAGTAAAAAATGCTAGGTTTACTCTAGTAAGATCATCAACCGAAACTAGAGTATGCTGACGATATAATAAATAAATAAATATTCCTGCTCCTACCCAATACCAATACCCTATTGGCAGTAAATAGCCTGCGGCAATTACCAATATCGCTGCTAACAGATGTATAGCTTTTGAAACCTTTAATGCATTTGTTGTTCCCAATAATGAAGGGATACTTTTAAGACCATTTTCCTTATCAAATTCCTCATCCTGCAATGCGTAAATAATATCAAAGCCTGCAGTCCATAAAAGAACTACAAAAGAAAATATAATTGGAATAATATTATTAAACTCCCCAGTAACAGATAAATACGCTCCAATTGGAGCAAGTGACAAGCCTAATCCCAATACCAAATGGCAAAGTGGCGTAAACCTCTTTGTATAGCTATAACCCAGCACTACAATTAGTGCAATTGGCGATAATAGGAATGTTAGATTATTTATTAAATAGGCTGTAATTACAAATAGAATAGAGTTTATTAATATAAACATCAACGCATTTTTTGGAGTAATAATTCCCGAAGCTACTTCACGTGTTTTAGTTCTTTCATTAAGCATATCAATATCTCTATCGAGGTATCTATTGAAAGCCATTGCAGCATTCCTTGCAAAAATCATTGCAAAGATTATATATATAAAAACTCTATAATCTAAAGAAACATCATTAAGTTTTATTCCTAAGAAAAACCCGTAAATAGCAAAAGGCATAGCAAATATACTATGCGAAAACTTCACCATTGAAAGATATTTCTGAATATTATTCATTCTGGGGCATTTAAAATAAGTAGGCAGTAACTCAGTCTGCAGTATGCAGTCTACAGTAGGTAGTTTGTGAATACAAACTACCTACTAGAGACTTAGTACTAATTTTATTTCATTTCGAATTGAGTACCCGTTTCTTCAACTATCTTACGGTACCAAGCCTCGCCATATCCAGGTTGTTCAACCTTAGGATTAGCCATTTTATAACCTTCTTTTACTTCTTCTTTAGTTTTAATATTACCATCCATATATTTCATGAATAATTGCTGATAAAGAATTTTCCAAGTATTGAAAGTTTTTGCAGCAGCTTTATGCGAATAATCAGAAACATAGTTAATTGCAGCATCACGACCTTTAGCCTCAAAAATACTTTTAGCCTCAGCATCAGTTTTAGCAACATCAGCAATAAAACCAGTTTCCAATTTAGTTTGAGCAATTACAATATCTGGGTGAACTCTATTCCACATCATATAAGCGAAGTTTTCTACTTGATTGAAAATCCAGAAACCTGAAGTCTCACTCCACTCCATCATAGAACCATTTCCAACTTTAAAGTTTTCTGGTACAGTAGCCATGCTAGAATAAAATGGCATATAAACAGTTCCAGAAGGGTCATCAACACCCCACCAAATAATACCACCAATTTCGTCAGGTAACCACGAGCGCATTTGCGTAATAAAAGAGAATCCTGCTTGCTGAGTTGCCGTAGCACGTTCATTGCAGTATGTTTTTTCATCAACTTTCCAAGTTAAACCTCTCCAACGATATGGAAGTTCAAAAGGACCAGCTCCAATATCTTTGCTCATATCAAGCTCTGTTCCTTCAAGGTGATCTCTCATAAACATCATCATATCATGTAACGACACTTTATGATCAGGCTTTACATATAAAGGCATACGATTGCTAGCATAATTATTTTCTCCACTATGCTGAACATTACCTTTTACATATTCCCAATATGCAACATTATTTTCTATTTCTTTATTCACTTTATGAAACATAGAATAAACTCGCATTTCGCAAAAGCGAGCTCCACCAAAATCAACTGGTGCATATGTATCGCTAAAGCTAAAGTCTTTCTTATTTCCCATAAACCAACCCTTTTTCTCAGCAAAAGAAATCACATCCTTGCTATTGAAAAACATTGCATCTTCCTTATCCCATTTATTCTTCTTTTGATAATCAAAAGTAGTAATGCGAGCTTGGTTTGCATGTCCCGAAACATATCCTTCAGGAATACGAACAGCTACCCAAACAGCACCTTTTTCGCCTTGACCTTTACCAATAAGCTCCATAATCCATACTTCATTTTTATCAGCAATAGAAAAAGACTCACCATGGCTATAATAACCGTACTCTGCTACCAAATCCGTCATTACTTTTATAGCCTCGCGAGCTGTTTTTGAACGCTGTAAAGCAAGATAAATCATGCTACCATAATCCATAATAGCACCATCTTGCTTATGTAATTCTTTACGTCCACCATAGGTAGTTTCGCCAATACTTACTTGATGTTCATTAGAATTTCCAACAACATTATATGTTTCAGAAGCCTGAGGAATCTGTCCAAGTTTCTTTCCTGTATCCCATTCGTATACATCCATCATAGTTCCTGCAGGCCATTTTTGAGCTGCCCAATGGTATAATTCACCATAAAGAACATGTGAGTCTGCGCTATAACTTATCATTGTAGAACCATCTACACTAGCACCTTTTGTTACTAAGTAGTTTGTGCAGGCTTTACTTTGCTGTGTAGCAAAAGCAAATATTATTAAACCTACAAGCATTAAAGATTTGAAATTCATATTGTTATTATTTTATGTATTATTTTTAAAAGAAAACAAAGATAGTTTATTTTGGCAGAAATGCAAGTTAGTATCAAAGCAATATACATATAGAAACAAAAAAGACGTTAACAGGCGTCAACGTCTTTATAAACACAGAATTAACTAATACATTAAACTACTAGTTTTCTTTAAGCTACTTTTTAAATTTTACTTCAACTAAAAAAGTTGCTCTTTCTTTTTGCGTATCGTTTTTCTGAACAATAATATTATAATCAACTATACTAAATGTGTATTCACTATTTGGCATTTCTTCCCATTCATAATTACGGTCATTTTTCGACTCATCTATTACTTTGGAATACACCATCACATAATCATATTCATCATTACTATTGAAAAATACAGATTTCAAACAAGCTTCCAT
>QMPB01000023.1 GCA_003648395.1 Bacteroidota bacterium | reverse complement strand
TAAAACCTCAATACAAAATCTTGTTTTGTAAAATCCTTATTGGTTGATATTAATCCAAAATGATAAAAATTTATACTAATGGAAATATTATTATTATCAATGGTTTTATTCCAATTTTTAGTTGCAATTTTATTTTTATAGATACCATCAATAATTACAAAGTCATTACCGTAAGTATGGATAAATGAATCTATATTTTCTATTGTCGCAAACAGAGGATTATTTGCATTAATGATGCTAATCTGTTTTGACTTAACAAGGGATAGATTTATGGATTCAGGATTTAGGAAGGACATTAAATAATGGCTATCAACATCCAATGCTGATGCAACTTCAATATTAGAATTATCAATGAAGCATTTAATGAAATGAGCTTTTTTTGCCTGACGTTTGTTTAGACCATTTGAGCCGTGAAATTGCTCTCCCTTATAATTATTCTTAACCACACAGGTATTATACAAATCGTATAAAAAAGGCGAGTGTATACTATGACGACCTTTAGAACTACGCCTATGTTTTAAATATGTTCGAAAAATGTATTTATCCACTTTATTAGTCTTCAGTTTTCTCCCGATAGCTATCGGGACTTCAGTCTTCAGTTCTCAGTCTTCAGTCTTAATTTTAAATGACTGCCTACTGAGTACTGCCTACTGCCTACTATAAATTAATAACCCAAATTAATAGCATCCACAGATTTTACTTCCGGAATAGCCTTCATCATAGCCTGCTCTACTCCCATTTTCAGAGTCATAATACTCATTGAGCAGCTAGCACAAGCACCTTTTAATTCCACTTGAACTTCCATATTATCTGTAAGGCGAACAAATTCTATATCACCACCATCAGCAACCAAATATGGGCGCACCTGATCTATAACATTATTAACTTTTTTCTCAAAGTCTATTCTCTCTTGAGCTTCCATATTATATAATTTAATTGTAAACTTTTAATCTAACCTCTACTTATTCTATTCGGTAATCAGTAATTGGTAATCAGTAATCGGTAATCAGTAATCAGTAATTTACTCTAATTAAAGAAATCACTGATTACCGATTACCTATTCATTTTTATAAAACTTAATTCCTAATATAGTTAAGTGTTATAAATAAACATCGTAGCTATTTCTAGCTAGAGCACGAAGCATTAGGGTCCATAACTACCTTAGTAGTTGGCGCCTTTTCCTCATTTCGTATCTCTGTTTGTTTAACTACATTATCCGCTAAATTACGGAAAGCCATACCCATAGGATTATTGCCATCAAGAGCAATAGGCTGTCCATTATCTCCAGCTTCCATAATACCTTGTACTAAAGGAATCTGACCCAAAAGAGGCACATTCATCTTTTCGGCAAGGTCTTTTGCTCCATCTTTACCAAAGATATAGTATTTGTTATTAGGGCAATCTTCAGGAGTGAAATACGCCATATTTTCGACAAGACCTAATACAGGCACATCAATATCTTTTTGCTCAAACATTGAAATACCTTTACGAGCATCTGCTAATGCAACTTGCTGCGGGGTGCTTACAATTACAACACCTGTAATACCAATAGCCTGAACTAAAGTAAGGTGAATATCGCCAGTCCCTGGAGGCATATCAATAACTATATAATCTAACTTGCCCCATTTACCATCATTAATAAATTGATTAAGAGCATTAGTTGCCATCGAACCTCTCCAAATAAGTGCTTTATCAGGATCAACAAAGAAACCTATTGACATAAGCTTAATACCATACTTTTCGATTGGCTCAATCCATGTCTTATCTCCCTCTTTTGTAGCAATTGGCTTTGCATCCACAAGGTCAAACATTAATGGCACCGATGGTCCATAAATATCAGCATCTAATAAACCAACAGTAAAGCCTTTTTTAGCTAAGGAAACCGCAAGGTTTGCTGCAATAGTAGATTTCCCTACTCCACCTTTTCCCGAAGCTACACCAATAATATTAGTTACCTGAGAAAAAGGTTTAGCTGGAGCATTAAATGCTGCTGCTTCAAAATGCTTTACTTTTTCATTAATTTCAACTTCTAAATCCTCATTCAAATAAAACTTCAAAGTACGATCACAAGCTTTTACTAATGACTTAGCAAATGGATCTTTGCTATTTTTAATTACCAAAGAAAATTTAATTTTATTATCAGTAATTTCCATGTCCTCAACCATCCCCAAACTAACAATATCTTTGCCCGTTTCAGGATGCTTAACCATCTTTAAGGTGTCCAACACCTTTTCTGTATTAAATTCCATATATCTATATTATTTATTCTTGTATACTTGATTTACTAATAAAAATAATAATAGCAATTAAAGGTATAGCTCTCTATATCAGCATTATCCAATATTTTGCTTATTCTTATTTAGACTCGGTAAAGATAAGCAATATTGTATATTTAAAACAAAAGCTATGTGATATTTGTCAGTATTAAAAATTATTTTTAATAATTATGATTAGAACACCACCATATTATTATGTAAATTCACCTACTATTTAATACTTCATAATAATATTTTACTAATCATATTAGTAATTTTAATATTTTTGTAGCATAACAAAGCCAGTAAAATTAATGATTGAAAAACCAATTATTGGGAAAAAGTTTATTGATATTCCCAATTTAATAAAGGAGAAGAATCCTACATTATATAAATACCTACCAAATTTCTTAATCCGACTTTTGGAACGTATTGTTCATGTTGATGGATTTAACCATTATATATACAAATGGCGCGATGAATTTGGTATAGATTGGGCAAAACGAGCTATTAAAGATTTTGAAGTAGAGATTACAGTAACTGGCCTTGAAAATGTCCCTAAATCAGGGAATCAAATGGTAGTTGCGAATCATCCTTTGGGCGGGTTTGATGGTATAGCTATGATGGCGACTATTGGACCTTTTCGTCCTGACATAAAGGCTCCTGTAAACGATATATTATTGAAACTACCAGGCATGAAGCATATGCTTGTTCCAATTAATAAACACAGCAAGGATGTGGAGAGTTTAAAATTATTGACGGCTGCATTTGCAGGTAATGATATGCTGCTTTTTTTTCCTGCAGGCTTGGTATCGCGTAAACAAAAGGAAGGCATTAGGGATTTAGAATGGAAACACGCTTTTATTGCCAAATCCGTAGAATATAAACGTGATATTCTTCCTGTTTTTATTGATGCATATAACTCCAGCTTCTTTTATAATTTTGCTTATTGGCGAAAGAAATTAGGAATAAAGGCAAATATTGAAATGATATTTCTTCCTGGGGAAGTTTTTAAACAGAAAAAATCTAAAATTGCAATCCATTTTGGAGAAGTAATACCACATACAACATTTGATAAAAGTAAGAGCAAGCGTAAATGGGCTGAATGGATTAGAAACCATATTTATGAAATAGGTATTAAAAGTGGCGCAAAATTAAAATAAGATTTTAAACTACTTAAAAGAAAAATATTTCTTTTAGTTTAAACGATGTAATTGCTTTAGTTTTTATTTTAAATTTGCACAAAGGAAAGTTAATTTACAACAGAAGACATGAAGGAGATAATAGCACCGATAGAACGTAAATTACTAATTGCAGAATTGAATGACAACACATTTGTGCGTCGTACAAATAATGGCAATAAAGAGATCTTCATTATTGACCATTCCAATGCTCCAAACACATTATTAGAAATTGGCCGTTTAAGGGAAGTTAGCTTTAGAGAAAGTGGTGGTGGGTCAGGCAAAGACGTTGATATTGATGAATACGATACTTCAGATAATCCTTTTAAACAACTTATTGTTTGGGACCCTGTTGAAAATGAAATTATTGGTGGATATAGATTCCTTGAAGGATCTCAAATTCTAAGTAACAATAATTCAAATCCTGAAACTCCTACTTCTCATTTATTTAATCTTAGCGATAAATTTATAGAAGATTTTATGCCTATTACATATGAATTAGGACGTTCTTTTGTACAACCACTTTACCAACCAAATTATAATCTTAGAAAAGGTCTATACTCTCTTGATAATCTTTGGGATGGTTTAGGATTTTTATTAATTGATAAACCAGAAATAAAGTATTTTTATGGCAAAATAACAATGTATCCAAGTTTCAACTCTGTTGCAAGAGATATGATTCATTACTTTTTGGAACTACACTTTGGCGATAAGGAAAATTATATTACACCAATAAAGGAATTACACTATAAAACAAACATTGACGATTTTAAAGATATGTTTGATGGTGATGATTATCTGAAAGACTTTAAAACACTTAATAAAGAAGTGCGTAATCGTGGAGAAAATATTCCTCCAATGATTAATGCTTATATGAACCTTAGTCCAACAATGAAGTACTTTGGAACGGCTATTAATGAGCGATTTGGAGATGTTGAAGAATCAGGTATTTTCATAACAATAAACGATATTTATGAAAATAAGAAAAAACGACATATCAATAATATTATAAAAGAACGAGTATAATATATACTCTCATATTTTTAAAATAAAAATAAAAATGTTAATTAAAACAGCAAGTTTCGTTAAGAGTAGTGCTAAGTATGAACAATGCCCAGAAATGAATATGCCCGAATTTGCTTTTATTGGCAGATCAAATGTTGGCAAATCATCTCTAATAAATGCAATTACAAATCATAAAAAACTAGCGAAAACTTCTGGTACTCCAGGAAAAACTCAGCTAATTAATCATTTTATTATTAATGAAGAATGGTATTTAGTAGATTTACCAGGCTATGGATTTGCTAAGATATCAAAAAAAATGAGGGCTGAATGGAAGGTGATGATAGACAATTACCTATATAATCGCGAAAGCCTTATGAATACTTTTATCCTTGTGGACTCGCGTATTAAACCTCAAAAATTAGACCTTGATTTAATAACTAGTTATGGTGAAAAAAACTTACCATTTACTATAGTTTTTACAAAAACTGATAAGTTGAAAGATAATATTCTTGCTAAGAATATTGCCGAATACAAAAGAACACTGCTCGAACAGTGGGAAGAATTACCACATATAATAATTACATCTGCTATTGATAAAAGAGGCACAGAAGAACTCTTAGGTTATATTGAAGAGTCTATTCCCATATTTTTTAAAGATGAGCATTAAGTCTTATTCTAGAATTCAAACTTACTGTTTTTATATTTTTTTAGAAAAAAATTTATCTTCTAAACGAAATATATATATATTTGCAAAATACTATCTCAATGTAGTATAATATTTATTATATCTATTTTATAGTGAAATTATCTAAAACATCAACATACGCATTACGAGTTCTAAGTTATATGATTAACTCAGACAAGGAAGTGTTTTCTGCTAAATATTTGGTTGAAAAACTAGACGTGCCCGATAAATATCTTCGTCGGTTGATGACCGACATGTCAAAACAAGGCTTTATATTAAGTTTAAAAGGACGTGATGGAGGATATATTTTTGCCAAAAACCCAAATAGCATTTTCTTATCAGATATAGTTGATGCTGTAGAAGGTATGAATAATTATACTGGGTGTATTATGGGACATGAACAATGCAGTAGCGAAAATCCTTGCAGCTTGCATAAGTCGTATGGTCCTATTAGAGATCAATTATTGAATTTTATGAACTCAACCTCGATTGCTGAGTTAGAGAATCATGACATTATTAAGTACTAATTTTTTTATATATTAATGCTCTGTACGAGTAGCATATTCGTTCTTTATAAACAATACTGTATTATTATTTTTAAGTATTAACAGTGCCAAAGCGTTCTAAATGACTGACTTTAAGGCCCAACTTGACTTTTAATAAAATTATAGTAGCTTTGTTCAAATTTTCTAACTAATAATAATAATTTATGAAACAAACATTACTCGAAAGGTTTATGAGCAAAAAAGGGCTATACACTAGCTTTTGGTTCATAGCAATTTTCATGGTTACAGCCTTAATTTATTTTACGGCCAACCTACAAAAAGAAGTGCCACCGATTGCACAAGAAGTAAAATCGGCATCTGGAGAAGTCCTATATACTTACGACGACGTTGTTGCAGGTAAAGGAAACTTCCAGCAGTTTGACCTTATGGATTGGGGTTCAATGTTAGGAATGGGAGCTTATATGGGTCCTGATTTCTCAACAGACTTTTTCCACCATAGAGCTTTATTCTTATACGAATACTATGCTCAGGAGACTTATTCTAAGTCAGAGGGAGAACTTGATGACATGGAAAGAGGTTACGTTAAGGAACTCGTAAAGAAAGACTTTCGTGAGCAAACAAAATTAAAGGAAGAAGGTGTAACGTATACTGATGCTTCAGCTGAGGCATATAAAGCAAACGTAATTCGCCTTACAAAAATGTTAGTAGAAGGAGATCCAGAAAGAGCATTCCCTGGTGGAGTAATTCTTCCTGAAGAAGCAAAAACAATTGCAGCTTTTGTCGACTGGTCACAAATGGTAGCTTCGTCTGTCCGCCCAGGAACTGAAGGCACAACTTCTGAAAGAACATGGTCCAACAACTGGCCTCCTGAGCCATTAGTTGATCAAAATACTTCTTATAACAACCATATTGTATCCCTATTTGAGTTTTTAGCTTTATGGGTATTAACAATTGTGGTTATCTTTTTAACTTATGAGTTTTTACTTAAAAAGGATGATATTAAAGATCTGCAGCCAGCAATGAAAATTACAAAGCTGTTTCCTTCTCAAAAGAAACTATTGAAGTATATACCAATTGTATCACTATTATTTGTGGTTCAAGTATTTTTAGGAGCTTATCTAGCTCACCTTTATGCTGATCCAACCAATGATTTTATTTTCCCACAATCATGGTTACCTTTTAACGTAATTCGTTCTATTCATACTCAGTTAGCTATCCTTTGGGTTGCTGTGGGTTGGATAGTTGGTGGACTATTAATTGCTCCATGGATTGCAAACAAAGACCATAAATTTCCATGGTTAGTAGATATACTATGGTTAGCATTATTAGTTGTTGCTGTAGGTTCTATGATTGGACTATATATGGGTGCAACTGGTCAAATGCGTGAAACTTGGTTCTGGCTAGGAAATGAAGGTAGAGAATTATTAAACTTAGGTAGAGTTTGGGATATAGGTCTTCTTATAGGATTAGTATTCTGGTTCTTATTAGTATTAAGCTTAATCAAAAAAGCATCTACAAACAACCCAATTGTAGGAACAATTATTTGGTCTGCATTTGGTATTGCAACACTATATATTGCAGGTATGATGCCTTTGCATAAAATTGAGCCTAACTTTACAGTTGATGATTACTATCGTTGGTGGGTTATTCACCTATGGGTAGAGTTAACTTTTGAGTTATTTGCTGCTGGTACTATTGCATTCTTTAGTGTTTCACTTGGTTTAGTTTCTCAAAAAACTGCCGAAAGAATTATGTTCTTCGAATTATTCTTAATGATGCTTGCAGGAACATTAGGTGTAGGTCACCATTACTGGTGGCAAGGTTTAGATGAGTATTGGATTGCAATTGGAGGTATTTTCTCTGCAATGGAACCACTACCACTAGCACTTATGGTTGTTGAAGCATGGAAAAATTATCGAGAGAAGCGTGCTGCCGGTGGAGAGGTAAATCAATTTACCACCCCATTTATGTGGATTACGGGTTCGGTAGCACTTAACTTTATTGGTGCTGGTATATTTGGTATGGTAATTAATACACCAACCATTTCTTACTACTCTCATGGTACGTACTTAATTATGCCTCATGGACATACTGCCCTATTAGGTGCATTTGGTTATGTTTCTATAGCATTCCTTTATATGGCTTCAAGAGCTAATGCATTGGCAAATGGCTATGTTTGGAACGATAAATTAAGTAAGATATCTTTCTGGTCTTTAACTATTGGAGTTCTGCTATTCTCTGTACCAACCATGATGATTGGTTTGGAGCAAACGAAAGCCGCATCAGAATTAGGATATTATTATACAAGAACACGAGAAGCTTTAGATGCTATGGACGGCTGGATGTGGTTCCGTATCCTTCCTGACACCATGATGATTGGTGGTGCTGTTGGTGTATTTATTGACTTATTTACGAAAACATTTATGGGTAAAAAAGCATAAATATTATCAAATAACAATACTAAAGAAGCTGCTAGAAAAAGATCTAGCAGCTTCTTCTTTTTTAAAGAAGTAATTAAAAAAAATACTATTTTAGCCCGCTAATAAAAAGTATATTAATATGAGTAATACAACCACTTTTTTTGATGAAGAAATAGGAGCTGTTATATGGGAAATATCAGGGGTTGCCAACATGCATTACTTTAAAACCGTTAGCGAAATTACTCACCTTTTAAGAGAAAAACACAATTCTATAAAGCAGATTAATAGCATAAAAAACATGAGTAGTCTTTCTGATGAAATCCAAGTTTTTATTAAGAATGACTTTTTTGAAATGGCAAAAAAAAGTGGACTAAAATACTTTGCTTTTGTTATACCAGAATGTGATAAGGGACAATTAAGTATGAATATTGCTAATAATGGTGCTGCTCAAAAATGGGATATGGAAATAGAATACTTTTCTAATAAACAAGAGGCTGTTGCTTGGCTAAATTCCAAATAATATTTTTATCATTTGCATTTACTAATTGAATTTAAAATTAATAGACTCAAATAAATACAAAAATTAGAGAAGTAATAATACTAAAATGCAACTTGAAATCGCATTTGATAGATATTAGCAGATCCATTGCCATAGGCAGGATTCATAGAGTGTATATAATTAAAAGCAACTTTCACTGCAGGATTTAGATACCAATTTACACCTGTGGCTATATTATTCATTTCGCCACCATAAATATATCTATCTTCATCACCATCAACATGAGAGTATCTGGCTGCTAATTCTATTGCTCCCCACCCCTCTTTACCATAATTCTTCTTAGGCGTTACATTTCCAAAAAACGTTTTCTTTTTCGAATATGACCTATGATCATTAGTCAAGAAAAAACTAAATGTTCCATAATACGATCCCAAATGTGTTTTTTCATTATATGAAGCACTGTTATTGGATTTGAAATCCATATAATGATATTCTGCTTGGAAAGAAAACCTATTTCTAATATATGATAATTCTAAATTTGCTAAGTAGCTAAACTTAACAGTTGGGACTCTAAAAAAAGAGTATTTAGGAGCTAAATGTGATTCTGGTCTGTTTTTTATTTCAAACTCACTATTATTATGATAACCATGTGCAAATGAAGCTCCAATATGAAGCAATGAATAAATATCACCTTCGGTATTATATATTGGAAGCCCTACTACCCTAGCTGCAAGCAAATAGCCATCGCCATTATAATGATTTTTATCTTGATTAGGATAAAAAAATCCCGCTTGCCACGAGAGCCTATTATTAAGATGACTACGGTATATCATAGCTCCAAGGTGCCTATCACTATCAAAATCGCTAGTAGTTGGGCGCTCCATTAAAGTCAAATATTTTGAACTAGTTAATGTATTAAGCCCAAAAGGCACTTTGAACTTACCAACTTTTATATTATGAATAACAGGCAACTTATGCAAAGCAATATAAGCATCCTTTACGGTAATGGTATTTGAGGCAAAATCTATTTGAACTTTATATGATATGTTTTCATAAATACTACCTGAGAAATAGAACCTTGCTCTTCGCAATTCAGCGCCATTATAGGTATTTGGAAAGTTTACTTGTAATGAATCACTTTGATTCATAACCATCATATCATACTGAAGCCGCCCACCCATTTTTAGTTTAAATGCTTTATCAGCACTCTCTATTTTCAATCCATTGTCCCAATATGTAGTAAAACTATTTTTATCCTGAGCCAAAGAAGAAATATCTGCTCCAATAATAAGCGCAATCACTATAAATAATCGATTCAACATTGCCATAAAGTTTTAATTACTATTTAATGATTGCAAAAATAGAATTCTAATTCAATTTATGACCACTATTAACGTAAGGATAACATTTATTTAATATTGGAAATAATAGGAGCAAATGATGCAATATAAGCACAACAAATTATCTACATAATTCAAAATTCAAATTCTCGAAACACGTTTTTTTATAATAAATATCTTAATATGAAATAATGCGTTCAATTACTATATTTTATAATGATAAGAATCATTCAAACCATGTCCATTTTGCAATATTTTTAACAAATTTTACAAAATAAAAATGTACCTTTGTGCCTTGTTTATTTTTTTCTTGTAAAATATTATTTATGGAACAAGCTTTACCTATCATAATAGCACTTTTATTTTTTGGATACAAACAGTATAAAAAGAATATTGATAAAAATCCTCAGCCTAAGGTTGAGGATTCTAATTATGAAGTAGAGTCGGCTAACGAAAATGAGAATTTTGGTTTAAATGATTTTATTAACACATTTATAGAAGAACCTAAAAATACGGTTCCACAAGAGTTTAATGAGTATTTACCTAAAGACGAAGAAGTGGATACTTTTGAGGAGGAAGAAGAGGAAATAATAACTCTTGAACCAGAAACTAAAAATTCTGAATTTGATAATAATGAAGATTATCATATTCACAAGGAAGATAAGCAATTTGAAACGAGTATAAATAACGAGGTAGAAAGTACAGAAAATACTGATTTTGATTTACATCAAGCAATCATTTACGACGCTATACTTAACCCTCCATATATTGATAAGTAAAGCTGTGTTAAGAAAAGTTAATCGGTATGATTTTTTTTCTATTTTTGCAGCCTTAAAATGCACTAGGATTATATACACATAAATTAAATTCTATGATTAAAAAATTACTATTGTCTACAGTTATAATGCTTATGTCTGTATTTGCAATCGCGCAATCGGGAGCAATACAAGGTAAGATAACTGATTCTGAGACTAAGCTACCTATTCCGTTCGCAAACGTTATTGTGGAACAAGGAGGGAAAGTTGTGAATGGTGGAAGCACTGATTTCGACGGTAATTATAAAGTTAAGCCTTTAGCTCCAGGTAAGTACGATGTTAAAGTTACTTATGTAGGTTATGCCAAGCTAATGATAAAAGGTGTTGTTGTTAATTCTGACAAGACACGTTTCTTAAATATTAAATTAGAATCTTCTGCAACGCAGCTTGAAGCTTTTGTTGTTAAAGAATATAAAGTTCCATTAATTGATAAAGATCAAACTTCTACTGGAGGCACAATGACTGCTGAAGAGATAGCAAAGATGCCGGGTCGTTCTGCTGAAGCTGTTGCTGTTACTGTTGGAGGAGTTTTCTCTGATGATAACGGTAAAATGGGTGGTATGCGTGGTCAGCGTGAAGGTGGTACTGCTACCTATGTTGATGGAATTCGTGTAATTGGTAGTGCAAACCTTCCAAAATCTGCTATTGAGCAGGTATCAGTAATTACTGGTGGTACTCCTGCACAATATGGTGACCTTACTGGTGGTATTGTAAATATTACTACTAAAGGTCCTTCCCGTATTTTCGGATTCGGAGTTGAAGGTGTTACTTCTGAATTGCTTGATGGATTTGGTCACGACTTAGTTGGTTTTAACATCAACGGTCCACTAATCATGGGAAAAGATTCTACAAAGAATACCTCTTTACTTGGTTTCTTCATTGCTGGAGAGTATGAGTACAATAGAGATGGTTACCCTGCTTCTACAGGAACTCATAGAATAACAGAAGAAGACCTTAATTATTTAGAGCAAAATCCGTTATTCAAATCACCTACTGGATTTGGTATTTTCCCTACATCAAACTATGTAACTGATGATTCGTACGAGCATCTTAAGACTCGTGAAAATGCAGTATCAAAGTCTGCTACCTTCCAAGGCAAAATTGACGTTAGAACTACCGATAATACAACACTAACTTTTGGAGGTTCATATAATTGGACAAACAGATCTGATTGGAGTATTTCTAACTCTTTGTTGAACTCTGCCAATAACGGACAAATTACAGCTCAAGACTGGAGAGTATTCGGAAGATTTACTCAACGTTTTCCTGATGAGAAAGACAGTAAAGCATTAATCAAGAATGTATATTATAGTATTCAAGCAGATTACTCTCAACGTTCTTCAAAATCTTTTAATCCTAATCATAACGAAAATCTATTTGATTATGGTTATGTTGGTAAATTTACTACTTACTCAGAAAAATCATATGAGCTAGGTGAAGATACTGTTTTAGGACTTAAAGGCGTATATGTAATGAATGGTTTTAGAGATACTCTATATGACTTTCAACGTTCTGAGGTAAATCCTAATCTTAGTAATTATACCGATCAATATTATTCTTTTTATGATGAGGGCAGCCCATTTTACCGTAATATTCTTACTGTACAGAGTCAAGGTGCCTTATTAAATGGTCAGCTTCCGGGAAGCGTTTATGGTTTATATACTAATACTGGTACTCCATATAATAGAAATACACAATTCGAAGAATCTAGAATTGGATTCAATGCTAATGGATCTGCAGATATTGGAAACCACGAAATTAAATTTGGTATTCAATACGAGCAACGTAAAGAATTATCTGTAGGTTATAATCCTGCAGGACTATGGACACTAATGCGTGGTATTACTAATCGTCATATTGAGCAGTTAGATTATTCAAATCCTCATGAGTTTATGTTAGATGGATATGTTCATGTAGATTACGACAGACTTTACGACGCCGCTACTCAGTCATTTTTTGACAAGCAATTAAGAACAAAACTAGGTTTACCGGTAGATGGTACCGATTGGATTGATCTTGATAGCTACGATCCTAGTACATTCTCTTTGGATATGTTTAGTACAGATGAGTTATTAAATAGTGGTAACCCTTACGTTTCTTATCATGGTTATGATGCTTATGGTAATAAATTAAGCTCTAAGCCTAGTTTTGACGATTTCTTTACTCAAGTAGATGCAAACGGAAATAAAACAAGAGCAATTGGAGCATATGAGCCAATATATATGGCAGGATACATACAAGACAAATTTGCTTTTAATGATTTAATCTTAAGTATTGGTGTTCGTTTCGACAGATTTGATGCTAACCAAAAAGTTCTTAAAGATCCATTCTTATTTGCAGAAGCTAAAACAGTTTCGGAATTGCAACCTAATGATATAGCTGGTGAAATTCCAGAGAATATGGGTGACAATTATGTTGTTTATGTAAATGATGTAAATAATCCAACTAAAATAGTAGGTTATAGAGATGGCGATACTTGGTATAATGCAACAGGTACAGAAATTAATGACCCTACTACTATTGAAACTGCATCAGGAATTGCACCTTTCTTGCACAATCCTGGCGAAACAGAGCTTAAGCCTTCAGCTTTTGAAGATTACACTCCTCAAAACACAATTTCTCCACGTATTTCATTCTCTTTCCCAATTTCGGACGAAGCATTATTCTTTGCTCACTACGATGTTCTAACATCGCGTCCTACTGGTAGAAACAGAATACCTATAATGAATTACTACTTTATTAATCAGAATGGAAATACTGCTATTAATAATCCTAATTTGAAACCAGAAAGAACTACTGATTACGAATTAGGTTTTCAACAAAAATTATCACAATCTTCTTCTTTAAAATTCTCAGCATATTATCGTGAAATGAGAGATCAGATTCAAGCATTCCGTTATACAAGTGCTTATCCTGTATCATATATTTCTTATAATAATATTGACTTTGGTACTGCAAAAGGTATGACAGTAACTTATGACTTAAGGAGAACAAAAAATCTTTGGATGAAGGTTAGTTATACACTTCAGTTTGCTAACGCTACAGGTTCTAGTTCTACTTCAGGAATTAACCTTGTAACTTCTGGTCAACCAAACTTACGTACTCTAAGCCCAACGGCACAAGATAGAAACCATACTATTAATATTACTGCTGATTACCGATATGGTAGAGGCAAAAAATATAATGGTCCAACTATCAAGCGTCGTATTAAAGGAACTAATAAAGTACGAGTTATTCGTTTGCTAGAAAATACTGGTGTGAATTTAGTTATGCAAGCAGGTTCAGGAACTCCATATAGTCGTCAGAGTAATGTTACATCAGCAGTAATGTCTGGTGGTGTATCTCCTATTCTTTCGGGATCTATTCACGGTTCGCGCCTACCATGGCAATATCGTATGGATTTACGTATCGACAGAGACTTTTTCCTAGAACGTAAAGAAGGAAGTAATAAGCCTCCTCATTATTTAAATGTTTATTTACAGGTATTGAATTTACTTGATTCAAGAAATGTAATGAGTGTTTATAGATATACAGGAAACCCTGATGATGATGGTTATTTAACTTCTGCAGAATATCAAGATGCAATTAATGCAATGGAAGATCCTGACGCATTTCGCGATATGTATAGCTTAAGAGTAAACAATCCATATATGTATTCATTACCTAGAAGAATTCGTTTAGGTGTATTATTCAACTTCTAAACAGCAAAATATTAATATAGAAATTATGAAGAAAATTACTAATATATTTGTTTTAGCATTAATAAGCATTATGCTTCATTTCACAGCAAATGCTGAGGAGTATAAGGGCAATGTTAACAACGGAGGAAGCAAAAGCACTTCCAGCAATGCTCGTACCGCAGCTGGATGTTTACCTGGAAAAACCTCTAACGAAATAAACCTAAATAACGTACGTGCCCGTATAAATACTGGTGGCGATATGTGGTGGGATTTGCAAGGTACTGCTCAATATGAGATTCCTAAAGGTTCTAAAAAAACATCAATGTTCTCTGCCTCACTTTGGTTAGGTGGAACTGATGTCAATGGACAGTTAAAAGGAGCTTTTCAGCGTTACCGTGGTAATGGTGATGACTTTTGGCCTGGCCCTCTTACTATTGATGGAACAGCTTCTGTTAGTAGAGAAGTATGTGATGAGTTTGACAAACATTATTCTATTACTCGTGAACAAGTTGACGCATTTCTTTTAAAATATAATAACTCTGATTATCCTGATTATGCAGTACCTGAGATTATAAAGGACTGGCCAGCAAATGGCGATGTAGCCAAAGGACAAAGTGCTTGGTTAGCTCCATTTGTTGATTTAAATAGCAATGGGGTATATGAGTGGGAACAAGGAGATTATCCTTATTACGATATTAAAAACAAACTATGTAAGCCTACTAGAGCTGCTGATGGTTCATACTATTATGAACCAACTGCTGAAGGTGGGATAATGGCTGATGCTGTTCTTAAAGGTGACCAAACTCTTTGGTGGATTTTTAATGACAATGGTAATATTCACTCTGAAACAAGAGGTAAGGCTATTGGTGTTGAAATTAGAGCTCAAGCTTTTGCTTTCTCTACCAACGATGAGATTAATAATATGACTTTCTATACATACGAAATAATTAACCGTTCTACATTTAGACTTACCGAAACATATTTTAGCCAGTGGGTTGATACTGACTTAGGTGATGCAACTGACGATTATGTTGGATGTGATGTAGCGCGTGGTTTAGGTTATTGCTATAATGGCGATGAGCAAGATGGTAGTGGTCGTCCTCAGGATTATGGAATACAACCACCAGCAATTGGTGTTGACTTTTTCCAAGGTCCTTATATGGATAACGATGGTAAAGACAACCCAAAATACGAAGATGATGGAAGCGGCAATATGGTTCAAATTTGTGATGAGAGTATCAACGGTGTAAACTTTGGAGATACAATTATTGACAATGAACGATTTGGTATGCGTCGTTTTGTATATCATAATAACTCTTCGGGGCCATCGGCAATTCGTGACCCAGATATTGCTCCTGAGTATTATAATATGCTTAAGGGAATTTGGAAAGATGGTAGTAAAATGACATATGGCGGTAATGCATATAAGCAAGGTACTATTGAGTGTGATTTTATGTTTCCAGGAGATACAGACCCTTGTAATTGGGGAACTGGCGAAATTGACCCAGGACGTAGTGATTGGACTGAGAAGAATGATCAGAATGCTGCTGGTGACCGTCGTTTTATGCAATCTGCAGGACCTTTTACTTTAGAATCTGGTGCAATTAACTATATTACAGTTGGTATTCCTTGGGCACGTGCTTCTACTGGTGGCGCATGGGCTTCAGTAGAATTACTTCGTGAGGTTGACGATAAAGCACAAGCTTTATTCGATAACTGCTTTAAAGTACTTGATGGTCCTGATGCTCCTGAATTATTAGCTCAAGAGTTAAACAAGACTCTCGTTTTATATCTTAAAAACATTGAAGCCTCAAATAATACTAATGAAGATTATTGGGAAGAAGACGTAACTATATCTGCTATTAGCGACACTTTAGACGCAAAATATCGTTTCCAAGGATATCAAATATATCAATTGGCCGATAATGAAGTATCTGTTGCTGAACTTTACAATCCTGATAAAGCTCGTTTAGTTGGTCAATGCGATTTAAAAGATGAAGTTGGAAATTTAGTAAACTATACTAAAAATGATAAATTAGGTGGAAATGTACCTCAGTTGATGGTTGAAGCTAGTGATGAAGGCGTTCTCCACTCATTTAAAATATTTGAAGATGAGTTTGCAGTAGGAGACCGTAGATTGGTAAATAATAAGAAATACTATTATGTAGCAATTGCATATGCTTATAACGAATTTGCAGTTTATTCACAAGACCCAGGTGTACTTAATGGCCTAAAAGGTCAAAAGAAACCATACTTAGCAGGTCGTAAATCTGCTTTGGGTCCAATTAGAGTTCATACTTTAATGCCACATATTCCTAATGCAGAGGCAGAAGGTACTCAAGCAAACTCAAATTATGGTGATGGCCCAATGATTACTCGTCTTGATGGACGTGGTAATGGTGGTATTGAGCTAGAGCTAACAAAAGCTAGTATTCAAAGCATTCTTGATGAAAATCAGAAAATAGAAATTGAATACACAAATAATCATGGACCAATTAACGTAAAAGTTATTGATCCATTGAGAATTGAAGCAGCAAACTATGAGCTGAAATTTATTCCTGTAGGCTCAGTAGATACAGCGTATTGGGATTTATATAAGGATGGTGCATTATTAGGATCTGCCGAAATGACCATTCAATTGGGTAATGAACAATTATTCTTAGATGAAGGATTTAGTGTTCAAATAAAGCAAAATAAAGGAGCAGGAGACGTTGATGATGTAACTAATGGATTTATTTCTGCTACAATTACATATAAAGATAGCTCTAAGATGTGGTTAGCAGGTTGGCCAGATATTGATGGTGCTCAAGATATTGACTTCGAAACTCCAAGTGCTTTTAACTGGATTCGTGCAGGAGTTGTAGAGGATAAGAGTAAAACTTTCCATAATGACTACGATCCAGCTTTATGGCTTGACCCTTCAGAGAAATTTGAAAAATTATTAGGAGGAACATGGGCTCCATATCGTTTAGCTTCTAAATATGAAAATGGCCCTGGAGTAATGCCTTTTATTACTAAACTGGACTATTTAGAAAGTGTAGATATTGTATTTACAAAAGATAAATCATTATGGTCACGTTGTGTTGTAATAGAGGCTGGTGACGACCCTGCAGGTAATGAAGGTAATGTTGCTAAGATGAATCTTAGAAAGCATGCCTCTATAGATAAAGATGGTAAGTATGCAACAGGTACTGGTTCGAGTACTAATCCTGAAGATGCTAACTATATTAATGCCGAGAGTATGGGTTGGTTCCCAGGTTATGCAATTAGCCTTGAAACTGGTGAGAGATTAAATATTGCTTATGCTGAATCTTCATGGTTAGTTGGAGAGAATGGTAACGATATGCAATTCAATCCTTCAAGTGCATTCACTACAAGTATTGGTTCTCCACTTATGGGAGGAAAGCACTTCTTATATATTTTCAGAAATGCT
>QMPB01000022.1 GCA_003648395.1 Bacteroidota bacterium | reverse complement strand
GAATTAGTATTCATAACCATGGGACTTCGCCCATGGTTATTCGTATTTGACCCTTTCAGGGTCAGTGATATACGTAGTACTCTATAATTGTAATAATAAAGGCAATTTACACTGATTAGTTACCAACTTTTTAATATTTACTTTAATTTTTAACCTTTAGCTTTTTATTCATTTAATTGTGCAAGATACTAAAAAAATAATATTTATAATACTAAAAGATTGCAACCTCTAATATCAGAATTATCAAACCTACCAAGAATTTCAAAACTATTATCGTTATTAATATGCCCTAAATCTTGAGTGGCAATAAATGAACAGCTATATAGATTACAAAGGTCAATAACATTAACTCCACCCGACTTATTTTTTTGCTTCAAGCTCAATGGATCATTAGTGTCTCTTATTAAAATCTTCATCCAAGGAGGTGCATTAAAAACACTATTTCCTAGCGAGTATGCCTGAGAAAGCAATTCTGTCATTCCATATTCTGAGTGTATTTTGTCAACTCCAAAGGCATTACAAAGAATAGAATGTAATTCTGTTCTCAACAATTCCTTTCTTTTCCCTTTCATGCCACCAGTTTCCATTACTATCAGATCAGGGAAATCTAGTTTGTAATTCTCAGCAAATTCAAGCAGGGCAAAGCTTACACCAAGCAATAAAACCTTCTTATTATCCTTCTTCAATTCACTTAGAATTAAGAATAGCTCATCATAATTATAAAGGTAGAATCCGCTTTTTTCATTCGCAGAAAGTTGAATTAAATCTTCAGTCATATAAATTAATGAAGAACCTTCGCGCTCTAAATATGACGGCAAAAGGGCCAGAATAGTATATTCTTTAATATCACCATAGAAATATTCAAAAGCCTTACGATAAGACTTTCTATATAAATCTGTTTTAAACACATAATGTTTTGAGGTATTTATTCCTGTAGTTCCACTACTATTAAATATTATCTCCTCTTTCTCAAGAAAAGATTTTATTTGGTGTGTTTTAAATAATGAAATTGGTAAAAAAGGAATTTCACGATAATTAGCTATTTTCCTTGGTTCTATAGCAAGATAATCAACCCATTTTCTATAGATACTATTATTAGTATATTGAAAATAAAAAACTTCCAAAGCCGTTGTATTAAAGTCAGATTCATTTTTTATCGACCAAATATTATTCTCTATGGACTTTGATAAGGGCATAATTATTGTTAAAATTGATATTTATTCTGTAAGTTTGCAAATATACTAATATCATCAATGAATAAACTAGAAACACATAGATTTTCAAGTAAAAACATTTTGTTTTTCATGGGCTTATTTCTGCTTATTTGGGTAGTTTCATGTAAAAAACACGAGGTTTATCCAATTGAGCCAGTTATTGAATATAAGGATTTTATCAAGATAGATAATGGTACTAGTATTGATAATAAAGGATTTTTAATAATAAACTTCACAGATGGTGATGGCGATATTGGTTTAGAAACAGAAGACACCCTTCCTCCCTATAATATTAATGGAGACTATTATTACAACTGCCTAATTGATTATTTTGAATTAGAGAATGACAGTTTTGTAAAGATTGATTTGCCATTTACTTTTAATGTAAGAGTTCCTTATATTGAGGAAGATTTGGCAAATAGGGGAATAAAAGGAGAAGTTCAGGTTGAAGTCTATTTCAATAATATTAACTCTTCAAATGATAGTATTAGATTCGAGGTACAACTAATTGATAGAGCATTACATAAAAGCAATATTATTACTACGCCATCTATTTATGTGAAGAAACATTTGTAGTAAAGGATTAAGATTGTTTGCTTCGCTCACAATGTTTGCTACGAATGCACGAATAAGATTGTTCACGGCACTCACAATGAGGATAATATTTTTAACTACATTATAAACATAAGAATACATTAACTGACAGCCTATCTGTAACTCAGCCTCTCGGCAGGCAGGCCAACCTCTCGGCAGGCAGGCTCAACCTCTTGGCAAAACCACAGAAAAAACAAAAAAAACCATCTCCAAACAAATGAAGATGGTTTATTTTTTAATCAAACTAGACTAATTATAGTGTAAAAGTTTGTCCACTATTTATAAGATCAGTCATATTCTTTATTTTTGAGTTAGCTTTAACATGCTCAATCTGCTGTTCCATAAGTTGATCGTAAACAGGAGCTTTATATGCTCTAATTACTCCAACAGCAATTGGAAGTTCAGGTAAAGACATTCTAGCTAAAAGATAGGCCATTGTAGGATCTTCTTGTCCAGCATCGTGCACAAGAATATCGTCCAAAGTATATCCATCTTCACCAATAGTAACTGCTTTAAGTTTTAGTCCATCTAAAACTAAACCTTTATTCTTTTCTTTTCCGAAAATCATTTTCTCACCATCTTTTAAATAAATCTGATGATCATCACGAGTTTCCTTGGCAGTTATCTCTTTATGAGTACCATTATTAAAAATCACACAATTTTGAAGAATTTCTACTAAAGAAGCACCTTCATGTTTAGCACCCTCAAGGAAAATTTCTTTCATTTGCTTAGGATTGTTATCAACGCCACGAGCATAGAAAGTTCCCTCAGCACCCATTGCTAATTCGCCGGGCTTGAAAGGATGTTCAATAGTACCAAAAGGAGAAGTTTTAGTAACTTGGCCAAGTGGGGTAGTTGGAGAATATTGTCCTTTTGTTAAACCATAGATCTGGTTATTGAATAGCACATAGTTCACATTCATATTTCTTCTTAGAACATGAATAAAGTGGTTACCACCAATAGCCATGCTATCGCCATCACCTGACATAATCCACACATTAAGATCTGGATTTGCGGCTTTTACACCAGAAGCAATAGCTGCTGCACGTCCGTGAATACCATGAAAACCAAATGTATCAACATAGTAAGGGAAACGAGAAGAGCAACCAATACCTGAAATAAAAACTATCTTCTCTTTCTTAACACCTATTTCAGGAAGTATACTTTGCACTGAAGATAATATAGAGAAATCTCCACAACCTGCACACCATTTTACTTCTTGATCCGATACAAAATCTTTCTTTGTATAAACTGGAATATTTTTCATTATATCACTCATTATTTAGCCCCCAAAATTTCGTTAAACTTTTCTGTTAATTCTGAAACCATAAAAGGTTGTGCTTGAATCTTGTTAAATTGCATATATTTAAACTCTGGCAATGTACTACGCAAATGAAATGCAAATTGACCTGAATTTAATTCACAAACTAATATTCGTTTATAACGTTTAAATATATCAGCTGTTTCATTTGGAAGTGGAAATAAATAATTGAAGTTAGTAAAAGCAATATCTTTTCCTTCTTCTTCAAGCTCTTTAAAAGCAGAATAAGCAGAACCTTTGGTACTACCCCAACTAACAATTAATAAGTCACCTTCTTCTTTACCAAACACTTCTTGCTTAGGATAATTGTCAGCAATGCGCATAACTTTCTCTTCTCTAAGCTTTGTCATTTTCTCATGGTTAATAGGATCATGTGACACAGAACCTTTACCATCAGATTTTTCAAGACCTCCAACTCTATGCTCATGACCTGGAGTTCCTGGTTTTGTCCAATAACGTGCACCTGTTTTCTCATCACGATCGTAAGGTTGATAAGGTTTATTAACATCAGCCATTAAAGGAGTGATGCTATCCATATCATCCATATTAGGAATCTTCCATAAACCAGAGCCATTACCTAAGTAACTATCTGTTAGCAAAACTACTGGAGTCATATGCTCAATTGCGATTTTTTCAGCCATAAATGCATAATCAAAACAATCAGCAGGACTAGAAGCAGCAATAATAGGAATAGGAGCTTCTCCATTTCTTCCCCAAAGAGCTTGCATTAAATCTGTTTGCTCTGTTTTTGTTGGCAATCCTGTTGAAGGGCCACCACGCATAACATTAACTATAACAAGAGGTAATTCTGTAATAAATGCTAAGCCTATAGCTTCACTTTTCAAACTAAGACCTGGACCTGAAGTAGTAGTAGCAGCCATATGACCTGCATAAGAAGCACCAATAGCAGAATTAATACCTGCAATTTCGTCCTCAGCTTGGAAAGTTTTAATTCCTAAGGCTTTATGTTTTGACAATTCAGCAAGAATATCTGTTGCTGGAGTAATAGGATATGATCCTAAAAAGAATGGCAAACCAGATTTCTCAGCAGCAGCCATTAAGCCCCATGCGGTAGCTTGATTTCCAGTAATATTACGGAATTTTCCTTTCTTACTTAAGTTAGGGTTCACTATAAATGTTGAGTGAATTGCCTCAATATTACCGGCATATATATAACCCGCTTTTAATACTTTCGCATTAATATCTACCAATTTAGGTTTCTTAGCAAACTTATTCCTTAAGAATGCTATACCCATTTCAACATCTCTGTTAAATAAGTATGATAGAATTCCAGCAATAAACTGATTTCTTGTTTTATCAATAGTCTTAGAATCCATACCTGTTTCACGAAGTACTTCACGACATTGAGTAGTTACTGGAGGAGCTATAAGATTATAACCATCTAACGAACCGTCCTCTAATGGATTTGTTGCTAAGTGTGCTTTTTTAAAAGCTTTCTCATTAAATGCATCTAAATCAATAATAATAGTTGCATTTGCTTTACAATGCTTAAGGTTATAAGCTAAAGCTGCAGGATTCATTGCTACTAATACATCAGCTTTATCGCCCGAAGTTTCAATATCTGCATGTCCAATGTGAACTTGATATCCAGAAACACCAGCAATTGTACCTTGAGGTGCACGAATTTCTGAAGGAAAGTCAGGGAAAGTTGCAAGGTCGTTTCCTAAGATAGCTGAAGTATCAGTGAACTGTGTTCCTGTTAACTGCATTCCATCTCCAGAATCACCAGCGAACTTAATAACTATTCTATCTCGTTCAATAACATTTTTATTTGTTGCCATTTTATAATATTATGTATAGTTTATTTTATAATTATTGCAAAAATAGAGGAATTATCCTATAAAAGTGCTATGATTAGAGCACTTTTATTATGAATATTGTTTACAAAATAATATGTAATTAGGCATATTAACCATATTTATCAAAATTATATAAAAATACAGACAGTCAGACTTCGTTATTTATTTAACATTAACTATTTAACAGAAAATAAATATATCTTAACTACTTATTACCAGTTTTTTATAATTTTATTCTCTTAGCGCGAGATGCTATTTGTTATATTTTAATACTATGCCAAATTATTTCAATATTAGATATAACTACACTAATAGCTTATTTAGAAAGATTATAAATCTCACAAAACATAAAACTTTCTACAATCAAAACAAACATTGTATATATTTGCACTGTTTTAGAAATTAATTTTATTAACATAAAAATCATATTAATATGGCTTACGTAATTAATGAAGATTGTACTGCATGTGGTACTTGTATTGATGAATGCCCAGTAGAGGCTATTTCTGAAGGTGATATCTATGTAATTGATCCTGATTTATGTACTGACTGCGGTTCTTGTGCAGATGTTTGTCCAGTTGAAGCTATTTCTCCTGAATAAAACATAAAAACAATATTTTTTAAGCTCTATCTTTTCAAGATAGGGCTTTTTTTAATGTATAAAATCACCAAAATAGTATATATATTTACTTAAGTATAAGCTGAGATTCACTATTTTTGCACTTGATAAACATTATTCTAAAACAACAACAAAACAAACACTCTATACAAACCATGGACAACATTCCATCGACCTTATTGAAGAAATGCGTTGGAGAGCTCTCAAAACTACCAGGTATTGGCAAGAAAACAGCTCTTAGACTTGCAATTCATTTATTAAAACAGAAGCCTGAATACTCAATTTCGCTAGGAACATCAATAATTGAGATGAAAGAAAACATTAAATTTTGTAGTATTTGCCATAATATTAGTGAAGATGAAGAATGTGAAATTTGTAGAAATCATAAAAGAAATCATAAGCAAGTTTTAGTTGTAGAAAACATACAAGATGTATTTTCCATTGAAAACACTATGCAATACAACGGAACATATCACGTATTAAATGGGGTCATTTCACCTATGGACGGAATATCGCCATCAAATTTGAATATTGATAGCCTTGTAAGTAGAGTTAAAGAAAAAAGCATTACAGAAGTTATTCTTGCTTTACCAACAACAATGGAAGGTGATACTACAAATTTTTACATCTATAAAAAGCTTAATTCTATTATTAATTCTATTACAACTATTGCTAGGGGTATTTCTATTGGCGATGAACTTGAATATATAGATGAAGTTACACTTGGTCGTTCAATTTTAGACAGAATACCTTATGATGGTAAATAAGCTTGCTATTATTGGTTCTATCTATGAAAATACAAATATTAATACTGCATTTTAACATCATTAACGTAATTATTTAACATATTTAACTCATATTCAGTTAGTAATAAAAATATTAAAGAACACCTTTTTTAATGACATTAATCAGCTGTAATATTGAATTTTTTTATATTTTTACATTCTTGTAATACATAAACAAACTATATGTCTATTATTTCACAGATTAATCATTGCGAAGACGCTGACGAAACTGGTAACTGTTTCAAGATACTTTCTGAACAGGAAATGAACTTGCTCCAGAACAATCGTACTGAGATTCACTTTAGCAAAGGTGAAACCATAATTAAACAAGGAACTAAATCTTCAGATATCTTGTATCTTAAAGAAGGGCTTGTTAAAGTAGGAGTAAATAATGGAGATAACAATCTAATCCTATGCATTAAAACTAAAAATCACTTTATTGGAACTGAAAATATTTATGGTTATGAATATCATGCTTATACCGTAACTGCTCTTGAAGATTCTGTAATATGTTTTATAGATACAAGCGCAATTCGTCAATTAATAAAACAGAATAATAATTTCAACGCCGAACTATATAAAGTGATAACTAGCAACACTTTAATGACTTTTAATAGATTCTTCTCATTAACTCAAAAGCAGTTACATGGAAGATTTGCTGATATATTGCTTTGTTTGAGTAAGAAAATATATAAGTCGAAAAAATTTGATTTACCGTTAAGCAGAAAAGACTTAGCTGCATTAACAGGTATGGCTCCAGAGAGTGTAATAAGAATTATTAAAGACTTTAAAACTGATAAGATAATTTCTACTAAAGGGAAAAGAATTGAAATTCTTAACGAACCACTGTTAGAGAAAATTAGTAATGTTGGGTAAAATTAAAGTAGAATATTAAATGCATAAAAAAAAGGAAATCAAAAATGATTTCCTTTTTTTTATGCATTAATTCTAATTTCTATTTCTTAATCTCGGTGCTACCACCGCCTTTTTTAGAAATAGATTCTCTCATTTGCGTATCGGCTTTTATATTCTTAAACTTATAATAATCCATAATACCCATATTTCCATTACGGAAAGCATCGGCCATCGCTTTAGGAATTTCAGCTTCAGCCTCAATTACTTTAGCACGAGCTTCTTGAGCTTTAGCGATCATCTCTTGCTCAAGGGCAACGGCCATAGCTCTTCTCTCTTCCGCTCTAGCTTGTGCAATATTCTTATCTGCTTCTGCTTGATCCATCTGTAATACTGCTCCAATATTTTTTCCAATATCTATATCCGCAATATCAATGGAAAGTATTTCAAATGCAGTCCCTGAATCTAATCCTTTTTCCAAAACCAAACGAGAAATAACATCTGGATTCTCCAATACTTGCTTGTGATTCTTAGCAGAACCAATAGAGCTTACTACCCCTTCTCCAATTCTTGCCAAAACAGTATCTTCTCCTGCTCCACCAACCAATTGTTGAATATTAGCACGAACAGTAACTCTTGCTTTTGCAATAAGCTGAATACCATCCATTGCTACCGCAGTAACTGGAGGAGTATTTATTACTTTTGGATTTACCGACATTTGCACCGCTTCCAAAACATTTCTACCTGCCAAATCAATTGCAGTAGCAGTATTGAAAGATAAATCAATATTTGCTTTATCAGCAGAGATAAGTGAATTTACAACAGACTGCACATTTCCACCTGCCAAAAAGTGAGCTTCTAATTTATCACGATTTAATTCTATTCCTGCCTTTTTAGATGTAATCAACGCATTTACAATAGCTGATGGCGGAACTTTTCTAAAGCGCATAAATATTAATTGTACTAAAGAGATTCTAACATCAGAAACTAATGCTTGAAACCATAATCCAACTGGTATTAGATAGAATAACATCAATAATAGTACTATTGCTACAATAACAAATACTACTAAGCCTCCTGTACTTGCAGGAATTGCCAATAAATTCAATAATCCATTCATATTATTTTATTAAGGGTTTAACAATTATTTTATCTTTCTTTATTTCAACAACTTCTACCTCTGTTCCTTGATCTACAAATTCAGAGTATGACTTCACTTCTGCGTGCAATTCTCCAAACCTAACCTTCCCCATTGGAGATAGTCTCGAAACACAAACACCAGCATCACCTATTTTAATAGAATCAGCTGCATTCTTTTTTATTCGCGAATCAGAACTTTTAGATAGTTTTATTCTATTCCAAGTATTTGACCTTATCATTATATAAAGCGAAACAGACAATGCCAAAAGAATAACAACAACATTAATATGAGCTTCCATTTCATAACCTGCACCATAGGGCATATAAATAGCATACAAAAGAAGCAAGCCTCCTACTATTCCAAGAATTCCTCCAGGCACAAAAAGTATTTCAGCAAGTATAAAAACTAAACCTATTAATACAATTCCTGCAACTAGTAGCCAAAACATATCTTTTGTTTTATTTATGTAAATTAATACTCGTGAATAATATGGGCTAAGATAAATAAATTATCATTAATATAGGTTCAATTTTTTTGTATATTTACCATATATATAACATTAATATTCCAAATGGACAATAACTATTCAAATATAGTAAAATATGCCAAACTGAGATATGCAATTCTCATAATGACATTAATAACTCTTATGGGGATTACTGGATTTATGATTGTTGAAGACATGAATTTTATTGATGCTCTTTATCTAAGTGTTATCACAATTTCTACAGTTGGTTATGGAGCCCCTGAAGTTGACACCGTTCCAGGCAAACTATTTACAATTGTATTAATAATTACTAGTTGGGGTGCTTTTACATATAGTATATCCGTCATTACTGCTCATTTTGTTGAAGGAGGGCTAGGTAATTTCTTATATAGGTACAAACATAAAAACATTTTAAAGAAGATGAAAAATCATACAATTATAGTTGGCTTTGGCAGAAATGGAAAAAGTGCCAGTGAAGAATTATTACTTCATAAAAAAGATTTTATAATTTTAGAAAAGGACCATAATATCATAATGGAGAATCTGGATTCTAAGGTTAACTTTTTAGAAGGTGATGCCACTGAAGATAGTTTTCTAATAGAAGCAGGAATTGAAAAAGCTAAAGCACTTTTATTAACACTTCCTCTAGATGCTGATAATCTATTCATTACAATTACTGCAAGATATTTAAATCCTAAAATACAGATTATCACAAGGGCTACCAATGATTCTGCCGAAAGGAAACTAATAATAGCAGGCGCTGATGAGGTAGTTATGCCAGAATATATTGGGGGCTCACATATGGCTGCGATGGTTAGCTCTGTGGATGTAGTTCACTTCTTAGATAAAATATCAGTAAGTGGAAGCGCAGATACAAATCTTGTTGAAATTGTATGCAGTGATTTACCTGCTAATTTAATTAACCAATCTATTTTTGAGCTAGGAATTAGAGCTAATACTGGAGCTAATATTGTAGGGTTTAAAACCCCTGATGGTGAATTTGTAACTAATCCAACGCCTGATACTAAAATTATCCCAAATTCAAAATTATTTGTATTAGGCAATCCAGAACAAATTAGAAGCATGAAATCAATATTACATTTAAAGAACTAATAATGAAAAAAATATATAAGCCTTTTGAGGGTCATCCTGATTACCAATGTTTTGGTTGTAGCCCTTCAAATCCTATAGGGCTAAATCTACATTTCTACGAAGATGATGAATATGTAATGGCAGATTGGGAAACAAAAAGTGAATACCAAGGTTTTGTAAATGTTCTTCATGGTGGGATTCAATCTACTTTAATGGATGAGATTGCTGCTTGGTGCGTAAGTATAAAGATTGGGACTTCAGGAGTAACCCAAGAGCTTAATGTCAAATATTTAAAGCCTGTACGTACAGATGGACAAACCATAAAGTTAAGAGCAAAGCTAATTAATATGGTCAAGAATATAGCATATATTGAGGCTGAATTAATAAATGCCAATGGTGATGTCTGTGCAAAAGGAGAGCTTAAATATTTTACTTATCCAGAACCCATAGCAAAGAAAAGATTGCTATATCCTGGAAAAGAAGCTTTTTATAAGCCTTCTGTATATTTGAAAAAATGATTTACTATCCCTTAATCAACTGCAAACCTATAGCACACTGCAAACACTTCTGATACGTACAATAATTATTTTTTAGTTCTAATAATGCTTGACTCTGAGCTGCATTATGAGCGACAAGCCCTTCTTGGGCATATTTTCTAATAATTGAATTATTCTCAGCTTTTGTGTGTTGAAGAAACATTAATGCTCTTTGTTTTAACTTTTCATCACCACCATGATTTGCATAAACAAATAAAAACGGAACTATTGTATTGATAAGTAGTAAATCGAAACTTGAATCACCAAATGTTTTCTTAATATCTTTTGTCTTCTTCCCAAAAACATAGTGGTTATTCCAATAAATAGAAGGTGAAAGGTTAAATAATTCTCTTAATTCATCAAGCTTTTTAAGCTCAATAATTAAAGAAAACAGATGACTTGATTTATTAACTAAACTGGCAAATTGGGCAATCCTAATACTTGGAAAATTAACAGGCCGCATTCTTAAAAATTTCCATTGGTATGAATAAACACCTTCCAAGTTATGCTTTCTCTTTAAAAACCTATATTCATTGATTAATTCTTTTGAATATTCATCATTTAAACTAGGATTTAAAAGTGATGATTGACCAAATAATAAAGCTTCCAACTGAAAAATATCATCCTTATATCTAGCTAGTATTTCAATTGGGGTCTTCCTTGCTAATTGTTCGAAAGCATCAGAATTAGTATTAAACCCAAAATTACGGGCAAGGTGAACATAAAATGTCTGCTCCCAATTATTATTATTCTCTTTAAGACTATTCTCAATATCCTCGGTTTTTCTCTCTAAGCGCTCTATAAGTAATCTATCTAACCAAGAATAAAGAATCAAATCATTGACCTCCTTAATCTGATTAGCACAAGAAACCCAAAAGCGCCCTCCAAGTAAATCCTTATATCTAGCATATTGCCCTTCCTTTAGATTACCTTTAATTTCAACAGCTTCAAGATTGTTGCCACCAACAGTGGTAATATCTATATCATTCTCGTAAACAAAATGAAGTATTACTGAATCATAAGCCTCATCAGTATCATGGCCATGCTTAATCCAATCGGATGATTTAATATGCATCTCAACATTTCCATGCCACATTGTATTCCCAATTTTTACTTTTGCATCTGAGAAATCTGGCCCAGAATCAAAATTTCTAATTCCAGCACTAAGCACAACTATATCCTTGCCGTCTACAGTTTGTAGAGCATGTTTATAGTTTTTGTATTGCCATATATAATATAAGAAATCCTCCGTCATAGAAATGCTAAGGTATAAAAAAAGCCTTATATCATTATAAAATAATAATATAAGGCAATCTTAAATTGAAAGTATATTACTATACTCCAAAATCTACAATTCTATTGTGCCAAAAGTTTCTCTAAAACAGTTTCAACACCCATAGTAGGTCTGTCAGCACTTACTTCATAAATATTAGTTTCTGGGTCAATTATCATAAAACGAGGAATACCATTAACTCTATAAAAGTCTTTGATAATTTGATCTTGTCCTGCCCATAATTGAACACCCATCATTTCATTCTCGACAACCATTTTTTTCCATGGTTCTTGAGTTCTATCCACAGAAATACTCATAAAAACTATATCCCTACCATGGAATTTAGCTTCTAATTCTTTAAGTTTTGGAATTTCACCAACACAAGGATTACACCAAGTAGCCCAGATATCAATATACACCCATTTACCTTTAAAAGAGCTAAGACTTACTTTCTCTCCATCAATACTTTCAAAAGAGAAATCTTTAGCAGGCATTCCTTTTTTCAAGTATTCCCAGTCTTTTAGTTTTTCTTTTATTTTATTAATAAAAGTATCATTATTGCAAAGCTTAACAAAAGAATCCCAATAAAGATCATAATCCTTGATGCCATCATATTTTACTTGCTGGTTTACTGTATTATAAACCAATATTGATTTCAATTTCTCATTCTCAATATTCTTATCAATTACACTCAATTCAAATGTAATATGAGATTTGAATTCTTCTTTAATTTCCGGCTTTGCATATTCACTAAAGTCTGTTCTCAGATATGCTTCAAGAAACTTAATATAAATAGGTAAGTCAATCAAATTTTCATCATTAAGAGATGTTTCAGCTAAGTAAGTATCAAATTCTGGAGAAATAACAGCAGCCTCTCCTTTATTCAAATACTCATAATAATCTGGATATATTCTATGATATAAAGCCCATTCATAAATAATTCTAGCTTTTTCCATTTTTAAAAAAAACGGGTCCAAATCAGAAGAATTCTTTTGCATTAAAGCAATTTCATCAGCATGAACAGCACGCAAAGAATCTATACTTTTAGTAACTGTAACTTCATCTTTTGAGAATATATCAAAAAGCTTAGATTTGTAATTACCGCTAGTTTTTGTCATCTTAATGATATAGTCATTATAAACAGAGGCAGAACCACTATAAACAACAGTATTAAAAATACTACCTGACTTAGCATTAAATATTAAAGAATCACTTGGTCTAATAAAAAGCACCATATGTGTTCTACCCAGTTCAATTGTATAATACTTTGGGCTTTTAATATCCAAGTTTAATACAAATGTTCCATTTTCATCAAATTTTACTGTATCAATTGTTGGATTAAAAGGATTTTCATTAACTATTAGTGCAGTCTTACCAGCAGCGCCATCAACAATTCCTTTTATTACTGTATACTCGCTCTTCTTTTCAGTATTACATGAAAAAAAAACTACAATAAGGATAAGTATCCCTATTGTAGTTAGCTTATTAAATATTCTCATAATTACTTCACGTATTTGAAGTTTTCACCAAGGTAAATTGCATCATCTCCAAGGGCTTCTTCAATTCTCATTAGTTCATTATATTTAGCAATTCTATCAGAACGACTAGCAGAACCTGTTTTTATTAGCCCTGTATTCATAGCAACAGCAAGATGAGCAATAAACACATCTTCAGTTTCACCACTTCTATGCGAAATAACTGAGGTATACTGATTGCGAGTAGCAAGATTAATTGCATTTAGAGTCTCTGTTAGAGTCCCAATCTGATTTACTTTAATAAGAATAGAATTAGCAACTCCCATATCAATTCCCTTTTGCAATCTATCAGTATTAGTAACATATAAGTCATCTCCTACTATTTGAATTTTATCTCCCATTCTATCGTACATAAGTTTCCAACCGTCCCAATCATCTTCAGCCATACCATCTTCTATTGAAAGAATAGGATATTTATTAATCCACTCTTCCCAGAAATCAACCATTTGTGCTGGTGAAAGTTTTTCACCTGTTGACCATTTCAAATGGTATACATTCTCTTCTTCGATATAATACTCAGAACTTGCAGGATCTAAAGCAAGATAAATATCTTTACCAGGAACATATCCTGCATTTTCAATAGCTTGAAGAATGACAGTTACAGCTTCTTCATTAGATTTAAGATTTGGAGCAAATCCACCTTCGTCACCTACATTTGTAGAATAACCAGCTTTCTTAAGAACAGCTTTAAGATTGTGAAACACCTCAGCACCCATTCTGATTGCATCAGTAAAAGTTTTAGCACCTACTGGCATAATCATAAACTCTTGAAAGTCGATAGAGTTATCAGCATGAGAACCACCATTAAGTATGTTCATCATTGGAATAGGCAAAGTACTAGCATTAACACCACCAAGGTAGCGGTAAAGTGGTTGACTTGTAGCTTGAGCTGCAGCTCTTGCACATGCCATAGAAACCCCTAAAATAGCATTAGCGCCAAGATTTCCTTTATTGCTGCTGCCATCAAGCTCTATCATCTTTTTATCTATCTCAATTTGATCAGAAACATAATAGCCTTGGAGTTCTTGGTTAAGAGTAGTATTTACATTGTTTACCGCTTGTAGAACTCCTTTTCCCATGTAAACATCCTTGTCGTTATCACGAAGTTCAACAGCTTCGTGTACACCAGTGGACGCTCCAGATGGTACTGCTGCTCTTCCTATTATTCCACTTTCTGTCAATACTTCTACTTCTACAGTAGGGTTTCCTCTTGAATCGAGAATTTGTCGCGCGTGAATATTAATTATTGCACTCATATTCCTATATTTAAAGTTTATAAAATCAGTTTTGTACTTGGGTATAAAAGTACAAAAAAAGGGCGGTAAAACATACCGCCCTTTTAATATTTTATGAAGATTTAACAGACTATTTATCGTCTTTCTTTTCTTCCTTTGGTTCTTCTTTTTTAGCTTTAGCTTTTGGCTCTTCAACTTTAACTTCTTCAACAACTTCTTCAGTAGCTACTGCATTTTCAGCAACAGGAGCAACAGGAGCATCAGCCTTTTTCTTAGAACGACGACGTTTAGTTTTAGTTGGTTTAGTTGTTTTAGTTGCCATATTCTCATTATAGTCAACTAACTCTATGATACACATTTCTGCGTTATCTCCAAGTCTGTTTCCAATTTTAAGTATACGGGTATAACCACCTTTTCGATCCATAACTTTAATTGCCACTTCTCTAAACAATTGGCTTACAGCATCTTTATCCTGTAATTTTTTGAACACCATACGGCGTGAGTGAGTAGTATCTTCTTTTGATCGAGTAATTAAAGGCTCAACATATACTTGCAAAGCTTTCGCTTTAGCAACAGTTGTTTTTATTCTTTTGTGAACAATTAAAGAAGTCGCCATATTTGATAGCATGGCTTTTCTGTGCGCAACTGTTCTTCCTAAATGATTAAATTTCTTCTTATGTCTCATTGCTATTATTCCTTATCCAATTTATATTTGGTAACGTTCATACCAAAATTCAAATTTTTCGTTTTAACCAATTCCTCTAATTCAGTAAGAGATTTCTTACCAAAGTTACGGAACTTCAATAAATCGTTTTTATTGAAAGCAACCAATTCACCTAAAGTATCAACTTCAGCTGCTTTTAAACAATTCAAAGCACGAACAGAAAGATCAAGATCAATCAAACGAGTTTTAAGTAATTGGCGTATGTGTAATGTATTTTCGTCGAACTCTTCGGTAGCTGTAATTTCTTCAGTATCGAAAGTCATTTTATCGTCAGAGAACAACATGAAGTGCTGAATTAGAATCTTTGCAGACTCTTTCAGAGCTTCAATAGGCTCTACAGAACCATCAGTATCTATTTCGATAATAAGTTTTTCGTAGTCAGTTTTCTGTTCTACACGAAAGTTTTCAATTTTATACCTCACATTAATAATAGGAGTATAAATTGAATCAATAAATATTGTTCCAAGAGGAGCACTAATTACTTTATTTTCCTCAGAAGGAACATAACCACGACCTTTTTCGATATTAAGCTCAACATTAAGCTTCACATCTTTATTCATGTGGCATATTTCCAATTCTGGGTTAAGAACTTGAAATCCTGATAAGAACTTATTGATATCACCAGCAGTAAAAGCTTCTTGATTACCGATAGAAATCAAAACTTTTTCATTCTCGTATGAATCGATTTGACGTTTGAATCTAATTTTCTTTAAATTTAAAACTATATCGGTTACATCCTCGATGACACCATCGATAGAAGAAAATTCTTGATCTACACCTTCAATACGAACACTAGTGATTGCGTAACCTTCTAAGGAACCTAATAAGATTCGACGTAAAGCGTTACCAATAGTAATACCGTATCCAGGCTCTAGTGGACGGAACTCAAAGATACCTTTGTGTTCGTCTGACTCGATCATGATAACCCTATCTGGTTTTTGAAATGCTAAAATAGACATCTATAATGATTTTAATAATTCGACAATATTATTTAGAGTACAATTCCACGATAAGTTGCTCATTGATATTCTCTGGAATATCAGCTCTTTCGGGATAGTGATTGAATTTACCTTCTAATTTATCAGCATCCCATTCCATCCATACGGATGTAGTAACTTTAGATGCTAAAGAATCAGAAATAGATTCAAGTGATTTAGATTTCTCACGAATTCCGATTACATCACCGGCACGAAGAGAATAACTTGGAATATTTACAACCTCACCATTAACAGTGATATGTCTGTGTGATACAAGTTGACGAGCAGCAGCACGAGTAGGAGCAATTCCTAGACGGAAAACTGAGTTGTCAAGACGAGCTTCACAAAGTTGTAATAGGTTTTCACCTGTTATTCCACTTTTTCTATTTGCTTTTTCAAATAGATTACGGAACTGACGTTCTAATATACCATAAGTATATTTAGCTTTTTGTTTAGCTTGAAGCTGAACACCATATTCTGAAAGTTTCTTACGTCTACGAGAGTTTCCATGTTGTCCTGGAGGGTACTTCTTCTTGTCGTAATTCTTATCAGGGCCGTATATAGCATCGTTAAATTTACGAGCTATTTTTGTTTTTGGACCAATATATCTAGCCATATCTTAATTATTTACTAATTTCTAAAAATAAACTTAAACTCTTCTACGTTTTGGTGGACGGCAACCATTGTGTGGTAATGGAGTCGTGTCAATAATCTCAGAAACCACAATACCTTTGTTGTGTATTGCTCTGATAGCTGATTCACGACCTGAACCAGGTCCCTTAACATAAACTTTCACCTTACGTAATCCAAGATCGTAAGCTACTTTAGCACAATCCTCAGCAGCCAATTGACCAGCATAAGGAGTATTCTTTTTCGAACCTCTGAAACCCATTTTACCTGCAGAAGACCAAGAAATAACTTGTCCTGCAGTATTGGTCAAAGAAATGATAATGTTGTTGAATGTCGCGCTAATATGAGCATGGCCTACTGGCTCCACTTTTACTACTCGTTTTTTGGCCGACTTTCCTTTCTTTGTGATTTTTGCCATAATACTAATAATTCTTTTTAAGTTTCATAAAACTTTTACTCCCTTACTTATCTAACCGCTTTTTTCTTTCCTGCAACGGTTTTCTTTTTACCTTTACGAGTTCGGGCGTTATTCTTTGTTTTTTGACCACGTAGAGGTAATCCAATACGGTGACGAATACCACGATACGAACCAATGTCCATCAATCTCTTGATGCTCATTTGAACTTCTGAACGAAGCTCACCTTCAACGGTAAGGTTCTCACTGATAAACTCACGTACTTTCTTGGTATCTTCATCATTCCAGTCGCTTACTTTGTTGTTGTAATCTACACCAACAGTCTCCAAAATTGATTTGGCAGTACTGCGACCTATACCGAAGATATAAGTCAGGGCAATTTCGCCTCTTTTGTTACTTGGGATGTCTACTCCCGCGATTCTAGCCATAGACTTTAAATTAAATGGTTACAATAATTGATAATAATAATTAAAATTATCCCTGACGCTGCTTTAGCTTAGGGTTTTTCTTGTTAATGATAAAAACGCGTCCTTTTCGACGTACAATTATATCATCTTCACTTCTCTTCTTAACTGATGCTCTAGTTTTCATGATTATGTATTTTAACGATTTTCTACTTATATCTAAAAGTAATTCTTCCCTTACTCAAATCGTAGGGAGAAATTTCTAATTTTACTTTATCACCAGG
>QMPB01000021.1 GCA_003648395.1 Bacteroidota bacterium | reverse complement strand
TGGAGGAGTTACCGCTGATAAGGAAAATACTTTAACTAGTGATATTGGTAACTACTATAGTAAAAAGAAAGTCTTTCATTTTAAACGAAATGTAGTTCTAATAAATCCTGATTACACAATGTATTCAGATACATTAATGTATAACAGTAATTTGGAGATAGCATATTTTATTGGGCCAACAACTATTGTTAGCGAAACCAATTCTATATATTGTGAAAATGGTTGGTATAATACAAATACAGATATTTCAAGATTCCAAAAACATACTCTGCTAAAGGGAAAAACCCAAAAATTATATGCAGATAGCCTTTACTACGATAGAAATAAAGGTTTCGGACAAGCACTTAAGAATGTAGTGTTAATTGATAGCGTAAAAAATATTATTATAAAAGGGAGATATGCAGAGTATTGGGAGAATGGAGGAACTTCTTTTTTTACTGATAGTGCACTTGCTATTATGATAAGTGAAGATAAGGATTCACTTTATATTCATGCAGATACTTTAAGATTAGATTTTGATACTAACCAAAATGCTGAGTATTTCTATGCATATAATAAAACAAAATTTTTTAAAAAAGATATTCAAGGGAAATGTGATTCATTAGTTTATTCTCTTATTGACTCTGTTCTTTATTTTTATAACAGACCTTTAGTATGGGGTGACAATAGTCAAATGTCAGGCAAGAAAATAAGAGCAATAGTTAAGAATGGAAAGATTACTCGTTTATATGTCGATACTAATGCTTTTGTTTTGCAGCATGATACTCTAGACTATTATAATCAAGTATCAGGAAGAGATATTATTGCATATTTTAAGAATGAAAATATTGATTATGTTAAGGTATTAAGTAATGCACAATCGGTATATTTTGTTAAAGAAGAGGACAATTCTTTGGTAGGTGTTAATCTTGCTAGTTCAAGCGATATGAGAGTATTATTTAATGGTAAAGGGATAAGTAATATTATTTATTTATCAAAGCCAAAAGCCAGTTTAAATCCAATAAAAAAAGTATCAAAAAGAGCTCTTTATCTAAGAGGATTTAAACCATATGATTATTGGAGACCAAAGAATAAGTATGAAATATTTGATTGGGAACCCAAGAAAGAGAATAAATGATTAGAGTATTAATTTTTAATTAGATCCATTCTCCTTCTTAAAATCAATCCAATATTGATCAAGAGTTTGTTTCATATCTTTACGCAGCATTAGAATTCCGAAGAGGTTTGGCAATGTCATAAGGGCAATTGCTATTCCTGAGAAAGTCCAAACAATAGTTGTATCCACAAACGAGGCAAAAAAGAAGCCAACTACATAAATTAATCTATACCATATTACATATTTTACTCCCCACAAATATGTTACAGCTCTTCCTCCGTAATACGACCATGCAATAGCTGTAGAGAATGCAAAAAGCAGAAGTCCAATTGTTATTATGTATTCTCCATAATCTCCAAAGTAGCTTCTCTTAAAAGCAAGAATTGTAAGTGGTGCACTATTTAATAGACTTTTACCTTCAATAGTATATTTTTGATCTTGAATGTCTCCATTAATAACTGGAATTTCTCCAGAGTATAGTTTCTTGTTATATTTTATAGTTACATTTTCAGCTATTGAATTAGAATGGTAAATACTTAAATTATTCTGAATTATTCCATCTTTTACCTCTAAATCACCATTAAATACTGGAATAGAACTTTTTTTAACAGCATATAAGTGCAATGTTTCAGCATCTTTTTTATTATCAGTATCGTATGTCTTATCTAATATTTTAAGACTTGCATACTGAAAAGTAGTCTCATGTTTCTCGTTCCACACTCCAGAAGATATTAGAGCCATTCCGGTAAGAGAACATATAATAATAGTATCGATAAAAGGCTCAAGTATAGCAACCATACCTTCTGATATTGGTTCATGAGCTTTTGCAGCAGCATGTGCAATTGGAGCTGAACCTTGACCTGCTTCATTGGAAAATAATCCTCTGTTTACTCCTCTATTAAATGCGAAGGCAAATGTAGCTCCTAAGAAACCTCCCGTTGCAGATGTTCCACTAATAATACCACCAAATATTGCTTCAATTGATGGAATAAAATTTTCCCAGTTATATAGTATTACAGCAAGAACTCCTATAATATATATAAATGCCATTCCAGGAACAAGCTTATCTGTTACTTTCACTATTCTTTTTATTCCGCCAATTATTACAAAGCCAAGAATAATGGAAAGAACTAAACCAGTAATCCAATTTTCAATACCAAATGTGGTATTTACAGAGTTACTAATACTATTAATTTGAGGCATATTTCCTGTTCCAAAGGAAGAAATAATAGTAGCAAAAGCAAAAATTGCAGCAAGCCATTTCATTTTTAGTTTATTCTTCATATAGTACATCGGGCCACCTGAAATTGAACCATCTGATGCTACTTCACGGTATTTGTGAGAAAGACTTACTTCAACAAATTTCGTAGTCATACCAAGAAATGCAGTTACTATCATCCAGAATAATGCGGAAGGGCCACCAAGGTGAATAGCTAATGCAACCCCTGCAATATTTCCTGTTCCAACAGTCCCAGAAAGAGCTGTTGCCAATGCTTGAAAGTGAGTGGCATCTCCTTTATCAGTATCCTTGTCGTACTTCCCCATTACTATGCGCAATGCGTGCCTAAAGTATCTAATTTGAGGAAATCTAAGGTAGATTGTAAAAAATAATCCTGTACCTAACAACAAAAATACAAACCATGTTGCCCCACCAACATATGAGTCAATTAATCCTAAAAATTCATTCAATTTTTGCATATTATTATAATTGTGTATTTGTTTGTGTGTTTTAAATTAATATTTCCCCTTTAGCCTTTAGCCTTTATCCTTCAGCCTTTATCAATTCCTCCTAGAGCATTCAATACATTTTCTACTTTCTGGCATAATTAGTATTCGTCCCATTTGAATATCTTTTCCGCAAATAAGACATTTGCCAAAATCATCATTATAAATATTCTCAAGGGCTGCTTTTAAACCTTCTTGTTGTATTAGTTTTTTTCTTAAAGCTGCATCATTAATACTCTTATTATTAATAGCATCCATGCGGCTAACTCTTCCTATAGCACAATCAGGCTCAATTGGTTTTGTTAACTCCTTAAGTTCTTTAACTTGCTCTTCTGTTTTGATTAGCCTTTTAGCTATTTCTATTTTCAGCTTCTCTTTTTCCTCTATATTCATTAGAGGCTAAACTACTAAAAAATGATATTGATAATTTATGTATTTGTTTAATGTTGCAATTATTCTTATTTTGATTTGCATAACCAGCATTACTCATGAATTTTAGATTATGTAGGTACGAACCATCTAAAATAGAAAATATACTAGTGTATTTCAATGGTTTAGTAAAGAAGTAGATGCATAATCTAAAACCAAGTGAAATAAAATAGCTCAAAATTGGGCAATGATATTTTGGCTTTATATATTGTTAATAATATTGACACTAGGTTGATGTGTATTTTCATATAAATTTGCGGTGAATAATGTGGGATAATACTGTATTTTTGAGTTTTACTATAATTAATATAATACTATGCGGCTATATCGTATCCTTATTTCTGTTTTCTTGCTTTTCAATATTGCAAATATTAACGCCCAAGAAAGTCACGATTTTGAAATTTCAAAGAATTTAGACATATATACTTCTCTTATTCAACAACTGGATTTACATTATGTTGATGAAATTCAACCTGGAACAATGACAAAGACAGCAATTGATGCAATGTTGAAGCATCTTGATCCTTATACTAACTATTATCCAGAATCTATGATTGAAGATGTTCGATTTCTTCAAACAGGTAAATATGGTGGTATAGGTTCTACTATGCATATTAAGAATGGAAATATAGTTGTTGGAATGACATATCCGGGATTTCCTTTTAATGAAGCTGGACTTAGAGCAGGTGATATTATACTAAAAATTGATGATGAAGATGTTTTTGGTAAGAAAATGAGAGAAATATCAGAGCATTTGAAAGGAGCATCAGGAACAAGCTTAAAAGTAGTTTACAAATCAGCAAAAGATGCAAATGAGAAGACAGTAAGTTTAAAGCGTGAAGAAATAGTTGTTAAGGATGTTCCTTATTTTACAATGCTAGATGATAGTATTGCTTATGTTAAACTAGTTGGGTTTAAACAAAATGCAGCTAAAGAAGTGAAACTAGCTATTGATAGCCTTAGCAAAACAAATGTAATTAATTCTGTTGTACTTGATTTAAGAAATAATGGTGGAGGCTTGCTTATTCAAGCAGTAAATATTCTCGACTTATTTGTGGATGCAGGTGAGTTAATTGTTAGTACAAAAGGAAAGACAAAAAAAGAAAATTACTCATATAAAACAAGGCATCATGCTAACTATCCAGATATGAAAGTTGTTGTTCTTGTTAATAAGAATAGTGCTTCTGCTAGTGAAATTGTTGCAGGATCGTTTCAAGATTTGGATAGGGGAGTAATTATGGGACAGAAGTCGTTTGGAAAAGGGCTTGTACAGAAGGTTTTTCCATTGAGTTACCGCTCACAGGTGAAAATAACTGTTGCTAAGTATTATATTCCTAGTGGAAGGTGTATTCAATCTTTAGATTACATACATAAAGATGCTAGCGGAAAAGCTGTGAAAACACCAGATTCATTAATGGCAACATTTAAAACTAAAGGAGGTAGACTGGTGAAGGATGCTGGTGGTATTATTCCTGATCTAAAACTTGAAACGAAGAATAGTTCAGATATAGTGTCTTCTTTGATGCGTAATTATGAGATATTTGATTTTGCTACCAAGTATGTTTACTCTCATGATACCATTAGAGATATTAAGAAATTTGAGATAAATGATGAGCTATATAGCGAATTTGTGAATTTTGTTAATGCTGATAGCTTTAATTTTACCCTCCCAATAGAAATTGAGTTGGATAAATTAAGAAGTTTCTCAGACAAAAAAAACTATGATATTACTGATGAACTAGATGCTTTAGAGAAAAAAATTGAAGTTTCAAAAAAGAGCATTTATGATGACAATAAGGAAATACTGAAGCCATTAATTAAAGAGGAATTAGTGTCAAGATATTTTTTTAATTCGGGTAGGGTAGAGGCGATGCTTCAATATGATAGTGAAGTCAGAGAAGCAATAAAGCTACTTATTAATGAAAACAGGTATTATAAAATTCTTCATAATAATAATTAGTTTGGAGTATAATAAATTATAAGGTTTATGAGTTTATATATAGTATGATGCAAACTTATAATATGCGAAGATATTGGTTTTATTTTGGAATTACCCTTATAATCATTGGTTTATCTTTTTCTCGCGCATTCGTTAGTTTTGGGCAAGCAGCATTAGCACTTACATTTCTTTTTGATAAAAACTTTATTACTAAAATAAAGAATTTAGCTAAGAATAAAGCCTTTCTAGCTTCAATTTCATTTTATGCTTTATTGTGGGTGACACTTTTATATACAGATAATTATAATGAAGGGTTGTTCGATTTAAGAACTAAGGTTCCACTACTTCTTTTCCCATTAGTTTTTGCAACGGAGTCTCCCATTAGCTTTAAAGTATTTAAAAGGTTTATGCTGCTTTTTGCAGTGTCAGTAACGATATCATTAACATATAGTCTTTCAATATATTATTTAAAAGATATTAGTGATTTTAGAGATGCATTTCTTTTTGTTTCTCACATAAGAATGAGTTTAGAGGCTTTAATAGCAATTAGTTTCTTTTTGTATTTGGCTGCTGATAAGGAAAGTGATTTCCCATTGTTTGTGAAGTTATTTTTTGTAATTATATCTGTGTATCTAATATGGGTAATGATTAGCCTTGAGCTACTGACAGGAATAGTAATTGCATTCTTAATTGGTCTTCTTTTTTTAATAAAATTATTGTTGCAAAGTAATAAGGGAAAACTTATTTGGGCTTTTGCAAGTCTTGTTTTTGTGTTTCTCATTATTTCGTTTGTGTACATTAGTAGCATTGTAAATTCGTATTCTAGTGTTAAGAATATTGATTTAAATAAACTTGAAGTATACTCTCCACTTGGGAATAAGTATACTCACAATCCAACAAAATATCAAATTGAAAATGGCAATTATATAGGTATTTATATTCAGTGGGACGAGATGAAGGCAATTTGGAATCAACGTTCCGAATTTGATTTTGAAGGGAAGGACAAAAGAGGTCAAACATTGAGATATACTCTTTTGAGGTATCTAAATTCTAAACATTTGAGGAAAGATGCTGCTGGTGCAAACTCTCTTTCCGATGAAGATATTGCAAATGTAGAAAAAGGGATTGCAAATTATGAGTACACAAAACGATTTAGCATAAAAAAAAGAATTTTTAAGCTTTTATGGGAATTGGATTATTATAAAAGAGGTGCTGTAGTTTCGGGACATACAATAGTTCAAAGATTGGAACTTTGGCGAAACTCTATAGCTGTTATTAAAGAAAATCCAATACTTGGTTCAGGTATTGGAGATATTAGAGAGGCAACAAATCAAGTATTGATAAAGAACAAATCTTCATTGGCAGGTTCAAAACTGAAGAGCCATAATGAGTTTATTAGTGCACTAGTTTCTAGTGGTTTTCTTGGTTTATTTTTCCTTTTGTTTTCATTATTCTATCCTCCGATATATTTGAAGAAATTTAGAGGCTCATTATATTTCTACTTCTTTGCAATTATGTTATTTAGTATGTTATGGGAAGATACTCTTGGTACTATGGTTGGAGTTACGTTGTATGCTTTTTTTAATGCTGTATTTTTGTTCGGAATAGAAGATATGCCAAAAAAGGGAATTAAATGAAAGCTTTCATTTAATTCCCTTTTAAGAATATATTATTGAGGTATTAACCCTACTAATAAGCAAACATAGAAAAAGGATTCATAAACTCATTTACTTCTCCTCTAACCGTATTTATTACGTCTTCGCTCTCAATATTCATTATTACTCTATCAATCATTTCTACAATTGGGCGCATATGCTCTTCTTTCATACCGCGTGTTGTAATGGCTGGCGTACCTACACGCAAACCTGAAGTTTGGAATGGAGAACGACTATCAAAAGGAACCATGTTCTTATTGATTGTAATATCAGCTTTTACTAATGTATTTTCTACTATTTTTCCTGTGATTTCAGGAACTTTTGTTCTTAAGTCAATAAGCATACTGTGATTGTCAGTGCCACCAGAAACTACTTTATATCCAAATTCCATAAAAGCATCAGCCATTACTCTTGCATTCTTTTGCATTTGTACGGCATAATCTAAATAAGAATCGCTAAGTGCTTCGTTAAATGCAACAGCTTTACCAGCAATAATATGCTCTAAAGGTCCACCTTGTTGCCCTGGAAATACTGCAAAATTAAGTACTTGAGACATCATTTTAGTAATACCTTTTGGAGTTTTTTGACCCCAAGGATTTTCAAAATCTGTTCCCACTAATATCATTCCACCACGAGGACCTCTTAGTGTTTTATGAGTGGTAGTAGTTACTATGTGACATTGCTTAATTGGGTCATTTAATAGACCTTTTGCAATAAGACCTGCTGGGTGAGATATATCAGCCATTAATAATGCTCCGACTTTATCAGCAATTGCACGCATACGAACATAATCCCAATCTCTAGAATATGCAGAAGCGCCTGCAACTATTAGTTTTGGCTTATTATCAATGGCTAATTTTTCCATTTCATCATAATCCACAGTTCCAGTCTCTTCTTTTACATGATATGCTATAGGATTATAAAGAATCCCTGATAAGTTAACAGGAGAACCATGAGATAAATGGCCACCATGAGACAAATCTAAACCCATAAATGTATCACCTGGTTTTAAACATGCAAAGAAAACAGCGGCATTAGCTTGCGCTCCAGAGTGTGGTTGCACATTTGCATATTCTGCATCAAATAATGCTTTTGCTCTATCTATTGCTAATTGCTCTGTTTGGTCAACAACTTGACATCCGCCATAGTATCTTTTGCCAGGGTAGCCTTCAGCATATTTATTAGTTAGCACAGAGCCCATTGCTTCTCTTACTTGGTCGCTTACAAAGTTCTCGCTTGCAATTAATTCAATCCCATGTAATTGACGTAATCTCTCGTCTTCTATTAATTCAAATATTTGATCGTCTCTTTTCATATTCGTGTTTATTTATATTGTTCTATTGTGTTTTCTATCACAAGATTATAATAAGCTGCAAATGTAGTTATTTTTATTTCAAATGATAAATGCTGTAACATGAGATTTTTCATACTTTTGGCAAACAAATTTACAATAATATTTTATGATAGAATACCAGAGTTTTATATTAGATAATGGGCTGAAAGTTTTAGTTCATAAAGATGCTACAACACCAGTGGTAGCAATGAATATTGTGTATAATGTTGGAGCAAAGGATGAAGTTTCTGAGCTTACAGGTTTTGCGCATTTATTTGAGCATTTAATGTTTGGTGGTTCGGTTAATATTCCAAAGTATGATGAGCCTTTGCAGAAAGTTGGTGGTGAAAACAATGCTTTTACTAATAATGATATTACTAATTACTACTTAACACTGCCTAAAGAGAATATTGAAACTGCTTTTTGGATTGAATCTGATAGAATGTTGAATCTTGCTTTTTCTAAAAAAAGCCTTGAAGTACAAAGAAGTGTAGTTATTGAAGAGTATAAGCAGCGTTACCTTAATCAACCATATGGTGATTTATGGTTGCTAATGCGACCGTTAATATATAAAGTACATCCATATCAGTGGGCTACTATTGGTAAAAATATTAAGCATATTGAAGATGCTAAAATGGAAGATGTAAAAGATTTTTATAAGCGTTTTTATAACCCCAATAATGCTATTATGGTAATTGCTGGTGATGTTGATTTTGAAGATATTAAATCATTATCTCAAAAGTGGTTTGGCTCAATAAATAAATCATATAGTTTAGATCGTAATATCCCAATGGAACCTGAGCAAAAGGAAGCAAGGTTTCTGAAAGTAGAAAGAAATGTTCCTGCCAATACTATTTTTAAAGCTTATCATACTTGTGATAGAATGAGTGACGATTATGTTACAACAGATATTATTTCAGATTTATTAGGAAATGGAAAATCATCTCAACTTCATCAGAGTTTGGTGGTAAATAAAAAGTTATTTAATTCTATAAGTTGTTTTATCAGTGGTGATATACACCCAGGAACTATTTACGTTGCAGGCTATTTAGCTGATGGCGTTTTGCCTGAAGAAGCTGATACAGCTATAGTGGAGGAGTTAGACTCGTTTAAGAATAATATTATTGATGATAAAAGTCTTCAAAAAGTAAAGAATAAATTTCTTGCTGCTCGCGAATTTTCTAATTTAAGTATATTAGATAAGGCTATGAATTTGGCATATTATGAATTACTAGGTGATGCTAATATGGTTAATACAGAAGTAGATAAATATATGAAAGTTGATGCAGAAAATATTCAAAAAATTGCGAAATCTATTTTTACAGTGAATAACTCCAATACTTTATACTATTTGAAAAAATAATATACCCTAGACACCAATATTAATTTTATTTATGTCTTCAAACGTGAATTTGTATAATAATGACTTCAGAACAAAAACTTATCATAGGATGTAGAAAGGGTAAGCCTAAGTATCAGAAGATATTATTTGAGCTTTATGCTCCTAAAATGCTTGGTGTTTGTGCACGTTACTTTCAGCGTATTGAAGAAGCAGAAGATGCACTTCAAGATGGTTTTGTTAAAGTGTTCTTAAATATTCACACTTTTAAGGAGAAAGGTTCTTTCGAAGGCTGGATTAGAAGAATAATGGTAAATACTTCATTGAACTTGCACAGAAGTAATTTAAAGCACTATTACCACGTTGATTTAGGTGAAACAGAAACTAGAATAGAAGATAAAAGATATAGCTATGACCACCTTGATGTTGAAGATATGTTAAGTATGATTCAAAGTTTGCCAAATGGCTATAGATTGGTTTTTAACCTTTATGAAATTGAAGGTTATAGTCATAAAGAAATAGCAGAGGAACTTGGTGTTTCGATTAATACGTCTAAGTCACAACTATTAAAAGCACGGAGAAAACTAAGAGAAAAATTAGAAAAACAATTATAAGAATTGAAAACAACAGACGATAATATGGGTAAAGCTTTTAAGAAAGCTTTTGATGGTTTTGAAATTAATCCATCTGATTCTGTATGGCAATCAGTTAATAGTAAGAATATTGAATTTGGGAATGTGAATTCTATGGTTAAATATTCTAAAATAGCTGTTATTTCAGCCGTAGCGATTATAGCAATTGCTACCATTTATTATTTATACAAGCCATCTGTAAATCCATCACCAAGCATTGTCAAAGAAATGCCAATTCAAAATATTGATTCTAATTCAACGGTTCAAATTAAACAGAATAGTGTAAAAACGGAGATCATATTGTCACATTCTAATACTAAAGATGATGAAAGTAATGTAAAAAACACATTAAATAATAAGAATGATTCTAGACTAGATATTGAAAATGAAGTTTCCATTATTAATAAAGATATTCGTAATGATTCTTTAAGTACAGATGAGGTTGTTGTTTTTGAAGAAAAGAAAGAAGTAAAACCACTTATTAACCCACCATCAAACCCAATTGAATTATCAAGTAAAAAGGTAATTCTAAATGAAGAACAGAATAAACTAGCAATCAAATTGAATTTAGATACATTTAAAGTAGTCTATGGTGATAATCCAGTGGTTTGTTTTGGTGAAGATGCAACGTTATTTGTAGAAGATGGGTTTAACTATAAGTGGAACACAGGAGATGTTCAAAACAAAATTAGCGTTTCACCAGTTCAGCAGTCACATTATACTGTTACTGTGACAAATAGTAAAGGACAAGAAAATATTCATGAGTTTACAGTTGATGTTGATAATTCATGTAGTGCATTATTTATTCCCTCGGCATTTACTCCTAATTTCGATGGGCAGAATGATGTATTTAAAGCAGAAGGTAGAGGAATTACTCAAATGCATATGATTGTATATAACAAATTAGGACAGAAGGTATTTGAGTCAGTGAATATTGATATTGCATGGGATGGTACTTTTAATGGAAAATTGTCTTCTGAAACCTATGTTTACCATGTAGATTATACTGATGCCAAAGGAGTAAGTCATGTAAAAAGAGGCCAAGTTACACTTATTAAATAGATTAAATGACAGAAATAGTAAATAGAAATATTGCCCCAAAAATTAACCAGATTAGCAAATTAATAAATCTCAGTCCAGAGAAATTTGTATTGTCGAATGGTGTGCCCGTTTATTCGTTCAATAATCCAAATCAAGAATTATTGAAAATAGAACTAGTATTTAATGCAGGAAGTTCAGTTTCTGATAAGCCACTAGTTGCTAGTGCGGTTAATAATATGCTTGTAGAGGTTACAAAGAACTATTCTGCAAAAAAGTTAGCAGAAAGTATTGATTTTTATGGTGCTTATTTTGAGACATCTGCATCTCGTGATTCTGCTTCTGTTGTATTGTATAGTTTGAATAAATTTATTGATTCTACCATACCATTATTAGCCGAGGTTGTTGAGAATGCTAGTTTTTCTGAAAAAGAATTTGAACATTATAAAGTAAGAAAGAAGCAAGAATTTGATGTTAATAATGAGAAAGTTAGTTTTATAGCGCGTCAAAGATTTACAGCTTTGCTTTTTGGAGAGAATCATCCTTATGGTAAATATGCAAAAGTTGAAGATTATGATTCTCTAACTAGGGAGGATTTAATACAATTTCATAAAGAAAATTACTTGGATGGAGGATTTAAGGTGTTTGTTGCTGGTAGTTTTGGTGAAAAAGAATTTGAGTTATTAGATTCTTTTATTGGTAAATTACCAAATAGCTCAAACAATAATAATACTTCTATTAATTGGACTGTGAGCCCTGCAAAAGAGCTTAAACATGTCATAAAGAAAGATAAAGCTGTTCAGAACGCAATAAGAATGGGCTTTGTTGGCGTGCACCGTGGTCATGAAGATTATTTTGGACTGAAAATTTTAAGTACAATATTAGGCGGTTACTTTGGGAGTAGGCTGATGACAAATATTAGAGAAGACAAAGGTTATACTTATGGTATTGGTTCAGCATATAGCTCTATGAGTCGTGAGTCTTTGTTTTTTATTTCCACTGAACTTAACTCTGATGTTGTAGACCTAGCAATAAAAGAAATTTTTAATGAAATAGATAAGTTGAAAACTGAATTAATTGATGAAGAAGAGCTTTTTATTGTAAAAAATTATATGCAAGGAAGTATTCAGCGTAGTTTTGATGGAAGTTTTGCTTTATTAGATAGATATAAAGAAATAGAGCTAAATACACTTGATGAGGAGTATTATCATCAATATGTTGAAAAAATTAAATATATTGAGGCAAAAGAACTAAAGAGTTTAGCTCAAAAGTATTTCAATAATGATAGAATATATATTTTAAGTGTAGGAAATTAATAACTAATGATATGAAGAGTTTAAAATTACTTTTAATAATAATTGTTTTACTTACAGGTGTATTTACTGTAAAGGCAAGTCACTATATGGGTGGCGAAATCACTTGGAAGTGTATTCCTCAAGGACAACCTGATGCAGGTAAGTTTATTTTCTATTTGAAAGCTTATCGTGAGTGTAATGGTATTACGTTTAATTCGACAGTAACATTGAATAGTACTAGTCCAGCGGGAAGTATTACACTTAGTGCTGTAAGTGGTTGGCCAAAAGATATTTCTCCTGTATGTAATAGTAATCCAGCATTTGATCATATTATCTGTGATTTAGCAACGACCAATAATACAGGAGCAATAGAGGAGTATTATTATAAATCTGTTCCAATTCAATTAAGTGGTGTTCCTCCTGCTTCTGGTTGGGTGTTTTCTTGGAGTTCTTGCTGTAGAAATCCATCAGCAAATATTGTTGGTGCAAGTTCATTAGGTTGGTATTTAAGAGCAATAATGTATCCTTATTATGGCACAAATACATATCCATGTTTTGATAATTCTCCTACATTTGCTGAGATTCCACGTACAGTAATATGCACGGGATATCCCTTTACATATAATCATAATGCATTCGATAAAGAATTGGATTCATTGAGTTTTGAGTGGGGAGAACCTATGTCAATTGCAGGCGCTGGGTTGCCATATAGCTTTGGTTATTCATATACTAATCCTCTACCAGGGCCAACCCAAAATTCACTTAATGTAGGAGCTGTTGTTGATCCAAATACAGGCTCAATATCATTTACATCATATACAACAGGTGCTTATGTAACTTCTACTAAAGTAACAGCTTATAAATGTGGAATAAAAGTAGCCGAGATATGGCGAGATATGCAGGTTGTATTACTTAGTTGTGGTACTAATTCTCCACCAGTAGTAAATATATCTCTTAATAGTGGTACTTCATTGGTTGATACAGTATTTGCTGGAGAAGTAGTAGACTTTACACTTCAAGCATCTGATTTCCAATTTTTGCCTAATGGAAACCCTCAGTCATTAAATGTAGAAGCCTCTGGCTCTCAGTTTGGCTCGTTCCTTCCTCCAACTCCAACTTCACTGGCAACTTATAGTGATTCTTCAGGTTGTCTTAATGTTCCTTGTGCAACATTATTACCTGCCCCTGGACCTGGATATCCATTGTCACAAATGACGTTTATTTCTACTTATTTTCAGTGGCAAACAACCTGTGACCATTTGGCAACAAATATTGGGTGTAATAATATTTCAAATGTATATAATTTTATTTTAAAGGTTTATGATGATTATTGCCCTGCTCCAGCAATTAATATTTCAACAGTTACGGTTGTAGTGTTACCTAAACCCACAGTAAAACCTCCTAAGATACAGTGTCTGAATGTTCTTTCTAATGGAAATGTTGAATTAGAATGGAGTGCTCCTCTTGATCCTATGAATACATTTGACAAATTTTATATCTATTCTAGTATTAACTCGAATGGACCTTTCACAATAATTGATAGTATATCTGATATTAATATTCAAACATATACAGACTTAAATGCAAATGCAAATACTGATAGCTTATATTATTATATCAATACCCGCTCAGGTTGTCCTAACAATCAGTTAATTGCTCAGGGTGATACTTTCGCTGTTATTAATCTTAAAGTTGTCAATACAGGATTAGGCGCCGCATCTCTTACTTGGAATCCTCCATGCACTCCACTTTTACCTACTTCTACTGGTATATATAATGTATTTAGAGAATATCCTTTGGGAATATGGAACATGGTGGGTTCAACAACTGATACTTTCTTTGTTGAGCCTATTTCAGTATGTAGTGATGATGTTTCGTATAGAGTGGAATTAGCAGATACAGCAATAATAGATACAGCAGGGGTGTCACATTCTTGTGCAAGTGTTTCTAATATTTCTACAGATTATTTTGTAGATAACATACCTCCAAATACACCAATTATTGATAGTGTCAGTGTTGATCCAAGTACTGGCTTTGTTAATATTTCATGGGATACTAATGCTTGGACAGATATAGGTGGATATATTATTTACTTAGAAGTAAATGGTTCAATGACTCCTATAGATACAGTGTTAGGAAGTGGAGTAGGATATACCGATCAATACAATACACCATGTAGTGCAAGCGGAGGTTTTAATACATATGCTGTAGCAGGTTTTGATACATGTGGAAATCCAAGCCCATATTCACTAGTAAATAATACAATCGGGTTAATAGCTGTAAAAGATATTTGTGAGGATAAGATAGTATTACATTGGAATTCGTATAGAAATATGCATGATAGCATAGTTAATTATCAGGTTTATGCAAGTGAGAATGGTAATATCCCACAACTAATTAGTACATTAACTCCTAATGATACAGTATACGAACATATTGGTTTAAATAATGGTTCAGAGTATTGTTATTATATTCGTGCTAATAGTATTAATGGAATAACTTCAAGTACATCATGTAAAGTTTGTGAAATTGCTAATAAACCAAATCAACCTCAGTTTATATATATCAGATCAGCATCTGTTTTGCCTGGTAATATTAATGGAGTTAGCTTGTTACTTCATACTGATACTGCAGGAATGGTTAGTCAGTATAAAGTTGAAAGGTCAGTTGATAATATTAATTGGGATTTAATTGCTACCTTACCACCTAATTATTTAAATCCAACATTAAGCTTAATTGATCCTACAGCTTTAGTATTGCAACAACCATATTTATATAGAATAATTGTTGTAGATAGTTGTGGAGATGATGTGCTTACATCAGCAAAAGCAAAAACTATGGTACTTAAAGTATCTGCTAACGATAATTTAACAAATAAATTGATATGGAATTCATATGTTGGATTTAATGGAGCTCCTAATGAATATGATATTTATAGATCAATAGATGGAATATGGGAGCCATTTCCTATTATTAATTTACCTGGAAGTCAGACTATATATGTAGATGATGTTACTTCTTATGAAAATTCAGGAGGGGTATTTGAGTATTTTGTTAGTGCATTGGAAGGTTTGAATAATGTTTATATGTTCACAGATTCTGCTAGGTCAAATAGTATTTCTGTGGCACAAAAACCTAGACTGTATGTACCAACTGCATTTAACCCAGAGAGTAGTATTTCCGAGAATAGAGTTTTTTATCCTAGAGGAGTATATATTAATTCAAAGGATTATATATTTATAGTTTTTAATAGATGGGGAGAAAAAATGTTTGAATCAGCGGAGATAAACAAAGGTTGGGATGGACAATATAAGAGTAATAAAGCTCCGCAAGGTGTTTATACATACTATGTTAGATTTACAACATCAGCAGGTGTTCTGTTTGAAGATAGAGGTACTATAACCTTGATAAGGTAAGTGAAATTTGACTTTTTATTAAAGCTTGTTAAAAAAGCCATTATCATGTAGTGATATTGGCTTTTTTTTAATTAGGCTTGAATATATTTTATACATTTGCATGCCATAAAAGAAAGCTAAATTAGCTCTTTTTAATATCATTTAATATTACTGAGTATTAATAATAAAAGCAGCTTTAAGTTATTAAATATTTGCTTTTTACTTTTAAAATATATACCTATGAATGAAGATAAGTTTTATGGTGAAGGATTAACATATGATGATGTTTTACTTGTACCCGCCTATTCTGAAGTTCTTCCTAGAGAAGTTAGTTTAAAAACAAATTTTACAAGAAATATAGTGCTTAATGTACCTATTATTTCTGCTGCAATGGATACAGTAACAGATGCAAAAATGGCTATTGCTATTGCTCAAGAGGGTGGTATTGGTGTTATTCATAAGAATATGACTATTGATGCGCAGGCAGCAGAAGTTCATAAAGTAAAGAGAGCAGAGAATGGAATGATAATTAATCCTATTACAATTAAGGAGGATGCTATAGTTGCTGATGCTCTTCATATAATGAAAGAATATAGTATTGGTGGTATTCCCGTTGTTAGAAACAATAATAAACTAGTTGGAATTGTTACTAATAGGGATCTTCGTTTTGAAAGAAATCTTGGTAGACCTATTAGTGATGTTATGACTTCTGAAAATATTATTACAACAACAGAATTTACTGATTTTGAGAAAGCCGCAGATATTCTTCAAGAGTATAAAATTGAAAAATTACCAGTTGTAAATAAGGAAAACAGCTTGGTTGGTCTTATTACGTATAAAGATATTATAAAGATAAAGGCTAGACCCAATGCTTCAAAAGATTCTAGGGGTAGGTTAAGAGTGGCCGCAGCAGTTGGTGTTACTTTTGATACTTTAGATAGAGTTGAAGCTTTATATAATGTTGGAGTTGATGCTATAATCGTTGATACTGCTCATGGTCATTCAAAAGGTGTTATTGATACAATTACCAATGTTAAAGCAAAATTCCCTAACCTAGATATGGTTGTTGGAAATGTTGCTACTGCTGAAGCTGCATTAGACTTAGTTAAAGCTGGTGCAGATGCGGTAAAAGTAGGTATTGGCCCAGGGTCTATTTGCACTACTAGAATAGTTGCAGGAGTTGGTTTTCCTCAACTTAGTGCAGTAATGAATGTTGCAGAGGCTTTGAGAGGAACTGGTGTGCCTGTAATTGCTGATGGTGGAATCAGATATAGTGGTGATATTGTGAAAGCCATTGTTGCTGGTGCTAATACTGTAATGCTAGGGTCTTTATTTGCAGGTGTTGATGAAGCCCCAGGAGAAACTATTATTTTCGAAGGTAGAAAGTATAAAGCATATAGGGGAATGGGTTCTATTGAAGCAATGCAGGATGGTTCTAAAGATAGATATTTTCAAGATACTGAAGATGATATTGCTAAGCTTGTCCCCGAAGGTATTGTTGGAAGGGTTGCTTATAAAGGATTTTTATCAGAAATAATCCACCAATTGCTTGGTGGATTACGTGCAGGTATGGGATATTGTGGTGCTAAAGATATTGATAATCTTATGGTTGCAAAATTTGTGAAGATTTCACCTGCAGGAATGGTAGAAAGTCATCCACACGATATTACTATCACGCGTGAAGCACCTAATTATAGTAGAAAATAAATTGTATTAATTTACGTTTATAAACACTAAATCGGAGTTATTAATTATATAAATGAATAGTTTATTAATAATATATTACAATGAATAGAATTTTATTAGCATTTACACTTTTAGTGTTTTTACATAGTATTTCACTCGGACAAAAATCTAAGAGCAACACAATACTTACCATAGATGAAAATAAATTCTCTTTAGAAGAATTTATGTATGTTTATAATAAGAATAATACAAATTCTTCTAAAGTTGAATCGAAGAATGTTGATGATTATATGAATTTGTATGTCAATTTTAGACTAAAAGTTAAAGAGGCTGAAGATAGAGGAATGGATACGAGCGCAGCCTTTATTAAGGAATTAGCAGGTTATAGAACTCAATTAGCAAAACCTTATTTGACTGATAAATCTGTTGATGAGG
>QMPB01000020.1 GCA_003648395.1 Bacteroidota bacterium | reverse complement strand
TACCAAATAAAAATAAATAATCCTCAGACTCTAAACATTGGTGCTAATGACCTAAACTTTTATGCAATTGCAAAATTTCCACTAATAAAATATTTTGTGCTTGATGCTGGCTTTAAAATGGACCTTAATTCCCCAGAGATTTCAGCTACAAAAATCTATACAAATCACTTTATTTGGGACAATACATTTGAAAAACAAAAACATATTGAATTAAATACACATTTAAAATATAAAGGCTATAAGCTCGAAGTAGCAGTTCACAATACTACTGATTACTTATATTTTGACAGCCTTGTACAACCAAAACAATATGCTGATAATATACAAGTTCTAACAGCTAAATTTAAGAAACGATTTGCCTTTAAAAATGTGGGGACAGCTGTAATGCTTATGTATCAAAAAAGTAGTAATGAAGAAATCATTCGTTTGCCTGAATTTGTTGGAAGAACAAGTTTCTTTTTTAGTTTTCCTTTGTTTAAAGGTGCTTTAAAGATACATCCAGGTATTGACCTAACTTATATTTCATCATATTATTCTGATAATTATAATCCTGCTGTTATGCAATTTCATAATCAGAATAAAGTAAAGGCTGAAGCACAATTGTATGCTGACTTCTTTATTAATTTTAAAATAAAGAGAGTTCGAGTATTCTTAAATTATCTGAATGCAGGTTCGCATCTAGGAACCTACCATTATTTCTTAGTTAGCCACTATCCACAAAAAGATGCCACTTTAAGAATTGGATTTTCATGGCGATTCTTTGATTAGTGTCATATTGTCATAAACAAAAAGAAATATTGCTTTGGCATATTTTATGACTAATGCAGAACGATTTTAAATAAGCAAATAAATAAACTTAATATATTATGTCACAAGAAATAGAGAAAGTAAAGAGTTTTATAATAGGCTCAGGACCTGCTGGATATACAGCAGCAATATATGCTTCAAGAGCAAATTTATCACCAGTAATATATCAGGGCATGCAGCCAGGTGGTCAGTTGACTACGACTACTGAGGTTGAAAATTTTCCAGGCTATCCCCAAGGAATTGATGGCCCTACAATGATGGAAGATATGCAAAAGCAAGCAGAAAGAATGGGTGCTGATGTACGTTGGGGCGTTGTAACTAAAGTAGACTTATCAGAACGTCCATTTAAGTTGGAAACTGATGATGGAAAATTCTTTGAAGCAGAAAGTGTAATTATTGCTACAGGAGCTTCTGCCAAATATCTTGGACTAGAATCGGAAGAAAACTTTAAAGGAGCTGGTGTATCAGGCTGCGCAACTTGCGACGGATTCTTTTATAAAGAAAAGCCTGTTGCTGTAGTTGGTGGTGGAGATACTGCTGCCGAAGATGCTCTTTACCTTTCAAATATTGCTTCTAAAGTATATATGATTGTACGTAGAGATGAGCTTCGAGCTTCTAAAGTGATGGCTCAAAGAGTAATTGATAATCCAAATATTGAAATGCTTTGGAATCATGTTACTAAAGAAATAGTTGGAACACAGCAAGGATTTATGAAAGCTTTAAACGGAGCTATACTTGAAAATGTAAAAACAGGCGAAGAAAAGAAGATTGATATTGAAGGGTTCTTTGTGGCAATTGGACATAGTCCAAATACTAAGATTTTTGGTAATCAGTTAGAATTAGACGACCAAGGATATATAGTAACTCATCCAAATTCTACTAAAACAAATATAGAAGGAGTTTTTGCTGCCGGTGATGTTCAAGACCACACTTACCGTCAAGCAATTACTGCTGCAGGAAGTGGCTGTATGGCTGCTATTGAGAGTGAAAGATGGCTTGGAGAGCAGTAGAAGACTAAAGGCTAAAGTAAAAAACCACCAATCCGTAGAGGATTTGGTGGTTTTTTGTTATTCTATTTTTTAGAAAAAATTCCTAAAACATCCCATCAATAAGCTCCTTATACTTTACCATAACCTTAGGTCTTTTTACGCTCATTTTTGCAGTAACAAGTCCTGATTCAACAGTCCACTCATCATTAATAAGTCTAAAAACCTTAATTTGTTCGTGGCTTCCAAATTGTTTGTTAAAAATGGCTATTTCTTCTTTGATTTTCTTCAATAAGAATTCTTCTTTTATTATTTCATCATTTGAAGTCCATTTATGATTATTCTTTTTACACCAATCTTTAATATGTTCAAAATTTGGAATAATAATAACTCCGGCAAATTTCTGATTTTCTCCAACAACTAAAGGAGTATCAATAAATGTAGATTCTTTAAGCTTATCCTCAAGATGAGTTGGGGCAATATATTTACCCATTGACGTCTTAAATAAATCCTTTTTACGACCAGTAATCTGTAAGAATTTTCCATCAATCATTCTGCCTAGATCGCCTGTATGAAACCATCCATCAACTATAACTTCTTTAGTTAAATCAGGTTCTTTATAATAGCCAAGCATTAAGTTTGGCCCTTTGGAAAGTATTTCTCCGTCTTCAGCTATCTTAACCTCAATTTTATCAAGGAGTGGGCCTACAGAACCGAGGTATAGTTCTCCTTTTTCTAAAGTATTAACACTAATCACTGGAGATGTTTCTGTTAATCCGTAACCTTCAACAACAGGAATTCCTGCAGCCCAGAAAATTCTTCCAAGACGTGGTTGCAAAGCAGCACCTCCAGAAACCATAACACTCATATTCCCACCAAAAGCATCTCTCCATTTTGAGAATACTAGTTTGTCAGCAATAGCAAGTTTCATATTATAAATAGCGGAGTTCTTACCCTCAATATTATAATTAAATCCTAACTCCAAAGCCCAATCAAAAACAGATCGTTTGAAACCTGTTAAAGCCTCTCCTCTAGCCACAATTTTATCATAAACTTTCTCCAATAACCTTGGAACTGTTGACATCATATCAACTTTTAGCTCTTGAATATTATCAATAATTGTTGCCATATTCTCAGCATAATATATAGATATACCATTATACTGTTCCATATAATTAAGCATGCGCTCATATACATGGCAAAGAGGAAGGAAACTAAGTGCCTTATGTTCATATCCCAGTTTTGGGACGGTGGATGAAGCTATTGCATTAGAAATAAGATTCTTATGTGAAAGCATAACTCCTTTCATAGTGCCAGTAGTTCCTGAAGTATATATTAGAGTTGCAAGGTCATCAGTTTTTATTCCTGATTGAATATCTTTAAGTTCTTTAGCTTTAGGATTTTTCTGTCCAAGCTCTATAACTTCCTTATAATTTGGCGCATATTTACAATCTTTAAAAGCATATACTTTCTTTACAGTAGGAGTTTTAGGAAGAATATCTTTGATTTTATTCCACATTAACTTACCAGAAATAAATACCATACTAACTTCGGCATGATTGAATACATATTCGTAATCTGCTGAACTAATAGTTGGATAAATTGGTACATGAATAGCACCTACGGAGGATGCTGCTTGGTCAATGAAATTCCATTCTGGAGCATTGGGAGAAATACTTGCAATTTTATCACCCTTTTTAACTCCAAGATTTATAAGCCCATAAGCTAAGTCTCTTACAATATCAGTATATTCTACTATACTATATTTTACCCATTCGCCATCAATTTTACTTGCTAACGCATCTTTTTTATCTGGATAAGTCTCACGATAATACGTAAGGAAATCAAACAATCGTTCTATTGCCATAAGTTTAGTTTTAATGTAAGTGTAATTATTTAGTCTTTGCAAGAAAATACAAAAATAAGTAGTTTTCTTATAGACACTATTTAAGCAAACAAAAGCTATTTTTTGTTGCTTTTACCACCCTTGGTCGATTGCAAATATATACAATAAATTGGATATGTAATAATCCTCAATATTCTACTTAACCTCAAATACTTAATTATTGATTTTTTATAAACCTTACTCCTTATTCCAAACCGCAGAACTAGCTTGAGCTATAGGCATAATAAGCATATCATTAATATTAACATGTGCAGGCAAGTTAGAACAATAATATGCAGCATCAGCAATATCTTCAGGATGAAGAGGTTCGTAGCCTACATAAATACTATCTGCTTTGGCGTCATCGCCTTTAAATCTAACATTGGAGAACTCTGTTTCAACAGCTCCAGGAGCAATTTGAGTAACTTTAATTCCATATTCTACCATGTCTATTCTCATAGCTTTAGTAAGAGAGTCAACAGCGTGTTTTGTTGCACAATATACATTACCAAAGGGATAAGTTTCTTTACCCGCAATGGATCCAATATTAATAATATGTCCTGATTTTCGAGCTACCATATTTGGAGAGATAGCACGAGTAATATATAGAAGTCCTTTAACATTTGTGTCAATCATTCTTTCCCAATCGTCAACTTCTCCATCTTGAATTTTGCTTAATCCAACTGCTAATCCTGCATTATTGATAAGAATATCAATGTCTTTCCATTCTTTGGGAATACTTGCAACGGCCTCTTTCACTTGAACATTATCTCTTATATCAAAGCTTAATATTAGAACTTCTGTGCTAAATTTCTCTTCCAAATCTTTCTTTAATTCAAGAAGTCTTTCATTTCTTCTTCCTGCAATTATTAGTCTATTCTCATTAGCTCCAAATTGATAAGCACAAGCTTTTCCAATTCCTGAAGTTGCTCCGGTAATTAGTATTGTTTTGTTCATATTTTTGAGTTGTGTGTTGTAAGTTGTGAGTTATTGATATTTTATAGGTTCGAGTTCCCCCATTAGTACACGAGCACCAATTTTGGCAAGAGCTTTCATTTCATCTTCACCAGGATATACTTTTACTGGAGCTAGTTTTTTAACTCTGTCACCAATCATATCAGTAAATTTTTGGCAATATGCAATTCCACCAGTTAACAGAATAGCATCAACTTCACCTTCAAGAACGGTAAACATAGCACCAATATCCTTAGCAACCTGATAGGCCATTGCTTCAAAGATTAACTTTGCTTTAGTGTCCCCACTTTCTGCCATGGTTTTTAGTTGACGGACATCATTTGTATTAAAATATGCCATCACTCCACCTTTTCCTGTCACCATTTTCTTAACCTCTGTTTCAGTATATTTTCCACTAAAACAAACTTTAATTACTTGTCCAATAGGCAAAGTACCACTACGCTCAGGAGAAAATGGGCCCTCTCCGTCTAAGCCCTGATTAACATCTATAACTCTACCTTTTTTATGAGCACCAACAGTAATTCCACCTCCCATATGAGCAACTATAAGATTAATATCGTTATAAGCATCTCTATGAGAGCTAGCATAGTTATGAGCAATAGCCTTTTGATTAAGAGCATGATATATTGATTTTCTTTCAAATAGAGTATGACCTGCTACACGAGCAATATCATCAAATTCATCAACAACAACAGGATTTGCAATAAACGCGCGACAATAAGAAAGGCTCTTTGCTATATCATCGGCAATGAGTCCACCAAGATTACTTGCATGTTCTCCTATTGGACTATTTCTCAGGTCGTGTTTAAGCTTTTCATCAACTTCAATTACACCAGAAGGGACAGGTTTAATAAGTCCTCCACGCCCCATAACAGCTTCAATACAGCTTAAATCAACATCATTCTTTAAAAGAACATCTATTATTGCTGATTTACGAAACTCAAATTGATCACTGACTTTCTCAAAACCTTCTAAATCTTTCTCAGTATGAATAATATTCTGCTGAAACATTGATCTACTACCCTGATATACCGCTACTTTAGTAGAAGTAGAACCTGGATTAATAACTAATATATGATTTGTACAAGCTTGCAATTTGGTCTGAGGTTTAGGTTGAGATTTAGGTTTAGGTTGAGGTTGAGGTTTAGGTTGAGGTTGAGGTTTAGGTTGAGGTTGAGGTTGAGGTTGAGGTTGAGGTTGAGGCTGAGTTATTTATATTCTAAAATTACTTCATCACCACGAAGAGCAGCAAGTGTAACTTGAGCCATAGAATCAAGCTCTATTACTCCAGGGTAAACATGAACAGGTCCCATATTATCTACTCTTTCTGTAATTTTATTAACGAACCAATGGCTATTTGCTATGCCCCCAGTTATAATTATCCCGTCTATTTCTGAGTTAAGAACAGCATACATAGCACCAATCTCTTTACTCACTTGATAAGCCATAGCTTCAAATACTTTCTCTGCTTCCTTATCACCTTGCGCAACTCTTGAATCTACTTCAAGAGCGCTATAAGTTCCTAAATATGCAAAAAGGCCACCTTTGTGCTGAATCATATCTAAAATTTCTTCTTCAGACTTTCCCGATCTAAAACAATAGCGAATCATATCACCTAAAGGCAAGCTACCAGTGCGTTCTGGAGAGAATGGGCCATCGCCATCTAATACTTGATTAGAATCAATAACACAACCGTTGCAATGAGCACTTACTGAAATACCACTACCAAGATGAACAACAATAAGTTTCATCTCAGAATATTTACGCATCAAAGCTTTAGCATGCCTTTTTGCCATTGCTTTTTGATTAAGAGTATGGAAAACTGATTTTCTATCAAAGTCAGGATGACCGGAGAATCTAGCTAAGTCTGAGAACTCATCAACCACTACTGGGTCAAGTATAAAAGCACGCATTTCTGGATATAAATCAGAAATTTCTTTAGCTACTATTCCTCCTAAATCAACATAATCTTGTCCATATTCAGAACTTTTCAAATCGTGAACTATTGCATCATTAATTTCATAAATACCAGACTTCACAGGCTTAATTAAGCCTCCCCTACTTACTATAGCTTTTATGCACTCAAGACAAATTCCATTTGCATCTAATTCGCTAAGTATTTTATCTCTACGGTAATTTACTTGCTCTAAATAATGGGAAAATCTTCCAAGGTCTTGATCAGGATACATAATATCCTTTAAAAACAATATATTATAATTTTGGTAAATAGCTACTCTAGTATAGACAGCCATTGGATTAATTACAAGTATAAGATCCTGATTCATAGCGTTATTAGATTTAGTATATAGTTTTCATTTCAGTTTGCTAATATAGAAAAATGCAAATTCAATTTTCTAATATGTAGATTAAAGTTATAATACTTGATTTTTAGAAAATAGTTACGTTTTAAGGAGGGTTAAATGGGGATTTGGTTATTTGTTGATTTGGTTATCTGAGTTGAGGGGAAAGTGTTTGAATGTTAAATGTTACTTAGATTAACATGTTTGTTGTTCGTCATTCAACTTTATCAATAATGAAAATCTCTATTTCTCCATTCCATTTTTTTTCTTGAAATTGTATTTAATTCAAATATCTTATTACTTGCTACTTCTATTACTTTAAATACTCTTGCAAATTGCCTAGCATAATAAAGCCTACTAATGGGAATTTCACTAACTGTCATACTTGCTGATACTTCAACCTTAGATTCACTAGATTTAAGAGGCCTCTCTGATATTATCTTGTATCCTAATTTTTCAAATTCTTTTTCTACATATCTTCTTATCCTTTTTTTTCGCTTAATATTAATGTGAATTAAAAAAAATAGCAAAAATAAACCTAATATTATGAATGGATATTCTGTAAATTCTAATACAAAGATACTACCAATAAAAAAGGATAGTAATAACCCAATTTCTATTAAAACATCTGTAAATCTTATCATTATTCCTCCATATAGAAATGCCAGCCACAATACCATTCATCAGGGTGTTTGTCTGGAGGACAGGAAATTACTTTTGTTTTAATGCGAGAATCAATGGTTTCAGCAAAGGTTGTATATTCTATAATTCCACCTGATTTGCATGGGTAATCATCAAGTCCTTTTCTTTTGCGAGCAGATTGAACTCTACAATTATTCATATAAAAGTCGATGCTAGTTTCTGTTTCGTTGGCAAAAGACTGAATATTTACTGTTCCATACAGTCTTAATTCCATTGCTCTTTTAAGACCATCAATACCAGGATTCTTCTCTAATTTAAGCAGTCTTTTTATTCTCAAGGCTTCGTAAGGCGAGAAGTTGCCCCAAGCAGCGTCATTACACTTCTTTGCAGGAAACATTCCTTCCGAGAACTCTACAGATTGAAACCAAACTCCATCATTGGCAAGCCAATTTACAGCAACAGCCTCACGAAGTTTATCAACTTTCTCTTCTGGCATATCAAGTAGTACTTTTGGAATTCCATCTTCAAGTTCAAAGTCAAGAACCTTTGAAAGTCTTTTCATTTGAATGCTATATGACTTCTGCCATGCTTCTTCCATTATTTCCGATGCACGTTCCAATCCAAATTCATCTTTTACTTGCGAATACCACATTGCATAATGTACCATTGTTCGCTGTAGAAAATCGAAACTAAGTGCTATCTTTTCTTTCTTTGTTAGGTTCTTTTCATCCATAGGTTTTGTGATTTAATTACGAGGCAAAGTTAGGGAAATATTTTTTGATTTGGGAACACTGATTTACCTATCGGTAGAGATAGCAATACTCCGTTGACTTTTTGTTTCTCGCAAAGCCGTAAAGTCGCAACGGTCTGGTTTACAATAATTTATATAAATTCAAGTACTACTTGTAATTGCTTACATATCAATAATTTATGAAATCATAACCAGCCTGCCTCGATACATCGGGGAACTATTAGATAGATAACACAGATTTTATTGTTTTAACGATTTATTATTCTTTGTATAAGGTTATTATTAAAATTCCTATTTTTGCGCCCTAATTCAATTCAAAGCAAGTGAAAGTATTTCAATCCATAGAAGAAGTAGATATTTCAGAAGTTATAGTAGCAACTATTGGCACATTTGATGGTGTACATCAAGGACATAGAGAGGTACTTTCACACTTAATAAAGCGAGCAAAAGAACGGAATGCGAAGTCTTTACTTATTACCTTTGACCCACACCCACGCATAGTGCTAAACAAAGGCGCTATTAATCTTAGGCTAATAAACAACCCAATTGAAAAGATAGAAATACTCAAAGAAGTTGGTATTGATTATTTATTAGTGCTTCCTTTTACTTTTGAATTTTCAAAAACTAGCGCTAGAGATTTTATAAAACATTATCTTGTCAATAAGCTTCATGTTGAAGCAATGGTAATTGGCTACGATCATCAATTTGGGAGAATGGATGGTGAAGCAGTAAATATCGATGAATTGCTAAAGAGCTTTAATATTGATGTGGAAAGAGTGCCAGAAATGGATATAAAGAATCTTGCTGTTAGCTCTACAAAAGTAAGGCAAGCTATTTCTGAAGGTAATTTTGAACTTGCAAATGTACTTTTGGGTTATAAATACGCCTTCTGCGGAACTGTTATTCATGGTAATAAAATTGGCAGAACCATAGGTTTTCCTACAGCCAACTTAATGCTTGACTATAAACTTAAACTTGTTCCTGCTGATGGGGTTTATGTGGTAGAAGTTTATTTTGAGGATGAAGAATACCAAGGAATGCTGAATATTGGGTATAAACCAACCATAAATATTGGTGAAAAATCCATCGAAATCCATATTCTTAATTTTGATAGAATGATTTATGGTTCTAGAATTTCGGTGAGAGTACTAAAGAAAATACGCGATGAAATTAAATTTCCAAGTATTAATGAATTAAAGATTCAGCTAGAAAAGGACAAAACGGAAGTAGAAAAGTTTTTTAGCTCCTACTCAAAGGCAAATCAATAATAAACACTGAGCCATTCTCATCTGATGACTCTAATTTAATATTACCATCACTATTGCTAACTATATTTCTCACCATTGCAAGTCCCAAACCCGCTCCTTTAGTTTTAGTCGTAAATTTTGGTGAGAATATCATTTCCTTCATATCTTCAGCTACTCCCTTACCATTATCTTTAATTTCAATTATTAATCTGCTGTTACTTTCGTAAAGGGAAATATTTATATTAACTTCCCCATCGTTACTAACAGCTTGAATGCTATTCTTTATTAAATTATTAAACACTCTAATCCATTGACTTTTGTCAATATAAACCCAATATTTTTCTTTACAATCAAGTTCGATATTTACATTCTGTCTATCACTATACAATTCGGTAACAGCCTTAATAATACTATTAATTTCTTGAATGTCAATCATAGACTTGGGCATATCTGCAAAATCAGAAAAAGCTGATGCAATATCTGCAAGAGTGTCTATTTGTTCAATTAAAGTATTCGAAAGAGATTCTATACGTTCCTTCTGATTTTCAGTATTATCAAAAGTTCGCATCATATATTGTACGCTAAGCTTCATTGGAGTTAGCGGATTTTTTATTTCATGAGCCACCTGTTTTGCCATTTCTCGCCAAGCAGATTCTCTCTCACTCTTAGCTAGTTTACTGCTACTTATCGCCAAGGCATCAATCATTCTATTATATTCATCTACTAAAGCATTTATCTCTTCTATTCCTTGCCACTCAATTTTTTTATTGGCTTTACCAATACCAACTTCTTGCATGTGCTTTTTCAGTATTGCCAAAGGTCTTGAAGCATAATTACTAACAATAAGAATTACTAAAATTGCCAATACAATAATAAGCGCATAAACATTCATTAAGGTCATCAGTAAGTTTAATACTTCTTGTTTAAGCACCTCTTGACGAGCAAAATAAGGAAGATTAATAAATGCAATATTCTCCCCATTACGATTATGGAATGGCAAATAAGCAGATGAATAAACCAATGAACCTATATTCTCTTTTGTAATAAATAAATTTTGGTGCTCTTTAGTCAAATAATTATATGCCTTTGGGTTCATCAAATTAGAAAGAAGAGGATAATTAAATATTTCGTATCTAGTTGATGAGAGCAACCTCCCGTCAAGATGATAGATATTAATATCAGTATCAAATACTTTTGAGAATTTCATCAAAAGAGAATTTAAATAGTCAGAATCAACTGTACTCAGGTCGTCTTCATTGGAAAGCTTATGTTCAAATTCTGTCTGCAAAGCAGTGGCTAAATCCTTTAAGCGATGAGCGTTTTTATCTTCATTCAATTTATTGATATAGAATAGAGTAATACTACTAATTACAGCAAATGAGATAAAAATAATACTAATCATTGCAATTTGTAATCTACCAGCAAAACTTAGCTTTAATCGAGATTTAAAAATATAATAATTGCTAAAATAATTAAGCAGTATAAAAAGAAAACTAAAAATAATTAGTAGATACGAAAATGGTGCTACTTTACTAAGAGTAGGAGGAATTTTACGACTAAGAACATATATTTTATTATCATCTAGTTGATAAATTAAATGACTATAATTTTGATAATCGTAAAATGTTAAATCTTTACTACCTTTTATATTCCACGTAAAATGTTCGGGATAACCATAATCACCATAGTTTTCAACTCTCTTATTATTCTCGTAAGTGGCAAGGGAATAATTAGCAATTTTCTCAAAGGGGTCATATTCACCAGAACTTAACAGTTTAGTAAAGCCTTTTCTTTTAAGCTTAGAATTTATTTCCACATAAACTGTAAAGGCCATATAGCCATCATTTGTCATTTTCAGAAATCGGAATAATCCTAAATAATTAACTTGTCCTGTACCATAGTTCAATAAGTATAAATTTTGGTCTGAAGTAAGTGTACCATACTGAATAAGGTTTTCATAGAAGAAAGTATCACAAATAACTTCTACATTCTGAGGTCTTATTATTAATTTTAGGTCTTTAGTACAAATAGTAGTTTGAAAGTCATATTTATCAAAGTGTTTATAGCCTCTGAAATAAGTATTTTCAATATATGCAGTAATTGAATCAAATTCTAAGTTTTCATTCTGAAACTTAGTTAAAAGCTCCTCATCGCTATATATTTTCTTCGATATTTCAGAGAATAAGTATTCTACTTTAGGGTCTTGATTGATGGCAATACTTTGAATTATTGATTTTCGTTTACTTAGCTCATTATCAGAGTTCAAATTATTTAACCATAAGGATAAAAGAAAAGAAAAAGCTAGTAGATAAACAGTATTGATTGAAGTTGTTTTGAAGGTATTTCCCTTACTAAACAGTAGATTAAACACAGTAGTAATGAGAAAGAATACCCATGTATAATAATCAATATTTTGATTAAAAGTTGTATATATAAGAGCAAATACAGAAACAATAATCAGCATCAACCAAGCTTGATTATTAATGTTTCTACGTATTAATTCGGAGCCTTTACTAAGAATAAATGAATAACTATATACCCATACCCCTATTGCAATAAGCCCAATAATACTCAAGCTATTAATACTAGATAGTTGAGTAATATCAAATGATATAGTGGAATTAAAAACTAGATTTGCAACTATATTCTTTAATAGAATAAGTAAAAAGAATAATACTGAATACAAAAATAAATAAGCAAATTTCTCTTGCTTAGCATTATTCAAATTTTTTAAATAGTCGCTAATTCCAAAAAGCAAAAACAGCCCGCAAGTAGTGATAATAAACAGACTTCCTAATGAACTTATTAAAGGAGAACTAGCAAAAGTACTTGGGTCGAAAATAGCACTTTCATACAATAATTTAGGTAGTTTAAAGTAAGTTACAATAAAAGAAATAATAAGCACAAATGAGATGTAGACAAAAAGGCTAACTATTCTTGAGCTAAAATATGTATGCACAATCTTTCTTAGAAATTGAAGCATGAAAGCAAAGGATAACATAAATATAAAGAATAATAGACTCTGCTGAAAAGAATTAAGTTTACTGTTCTTTTCCCATATATTATGAGCAATAACATCACCTTTTGGAGAAAATATTTTTAAGCTTCCTTTTATGTCATCTACAAAATAAGTCTTTTTTATTATTCCCATTCGTGGGTTAAGCTCATTCCTCAAATATTCGTTCTCGAAATTATAAGAGGTTCTAATGGGATAGGATAATTTTAAAGAAATATTCTCCAATTTATACTCTTTAATAAGGACATAAACATTCTGAATATGCTCCAATGAAATTCTATCATTAACTATATCATTTGATAAAATATAATCATTGTCAGACCATGCAATTAAGGAGTCATCAGAGTAAACAAAGGCAGAGAGACCCGCTTTATGGAGTTTCGATAGAAGTGTATCGTTAAAGAAATTATACTGTGGATTTTTATTTTCAAGATTTTTCTCAATTGCATCCATACTATTACAAATTGAGTTAATATTATTTTGAAGCTTTTTCTGCTCAATAATATTTCCTAGATCGCTACTAAAAAACTGCGCATATACTAATGTTGTTAATAATAATATTAATGCAGATATTCCATATCCCCATGAGGATTTGAATAATAATCTATACAGTTTGCTATTTTTTAACCCTTTATTCAATTATGTAAAAAATAAATTTCAATAAAAGGTAAAGATAAGGGGATTTTTTCTTTAATAATTAATTAATTTTCGCAAATATTAAAGTTTAAGATTTCTAATTGCTATTATCCGATAAAACCATTGTAATGGAGGCAAATATCTTGTATTTAAAAGCTTTTAGATGATTATATTAGACCTTATTAATTTCTAATAAATAAACCTTTTTACCTCAAAGATATTTCTTTCTTTACCAACTAGAGATATGAAATAAACACCTCTGTCAAGTTTATGAAGTTCAATTCTGAAATTCTTAGTATTTCTTGAAATAAAACCATTTTGAACCTCAATACCTACAGAATTATATATCACGTAATTAATACTATAGTTATTATTAGTATTAAACGAAATATTTAAAAATTTGTCAGTAATAGGATTTGGAAATATCGTATATGATTTTTCATTTTTCTCAACATTCTTCTCAATAAAACCTACAGAGCTTCTACCCTTTATCAAGAAATTTACATTAGAAATAGAATCTTGTTGTGAATTAAAGCTTACTGCTGCGGGATAAGAAGCAAATCCTGTCAAATCACCATAAACATAAAAATCACCCATGGGTACTTCGTTAAAGAAATAATCACCTAAGGTATCGGTATGTGTATAGTTTATTACCTCTCCCAGATTATCAATCAGGAAAACAACAACACCTTCTAATTGCCCATTGGCTTGATTTTTCACTTTGCCCTCAATATAATTTGAACCAACTTGAAACAAAATTTCTTTCATATGAATATTTTGCAAGCTCAAGTCCTCATAAAGACTAATACTCTGCGAGCCATTCCACAACACATTATTATCGAAATATGTTGGAGCATAAACATCATGAAACTGACTAAAACCTGGCAGTTCAACTTGTACTTTATAATCACCTTCTGGAATTTGATAAAAGTAATAAATCCCTAAAGTGTCATTAACAGAAGTAAGATTAACGGTATCTATTGGTATTACATAATTATTATTATACTCTCTATAAAGGTAAGCTACGCACTGGTCAGTTGTTTGATTACCTACATAAACCCTTCCCCAAAAATTATATCTCTGTGGATTACCTACTTGAACCATAATTTCTATTTCAGACTCACAATTTAATGTTTCAATCTTTAGTTTTACAGAATAAATACCTGCATTGGGAAACTCATGTTGTGGGTCTTGAAATGAGGAGCTATCTCCATCACCAAAATTCCATTTCCACGATAATATTGGTGTCGAATACTGACTATTGTCATGAAATATCATAGAATATTGACTACTTGATGTTGTATCAGGAGCATAAGTAAAATTTGCACTGCAATCTAAATTTCCTGCCAGAACCAAAATATTTACATTATATGATGAAGTACAGCCATTAATAGAACCAATGGTTAATTGAACATGATACAATCCTTCATTTAAATATTGATGTATTGGATTTTGGGCATTTGATATTGCGGAAGAATCTCCAAAGTCCCATGTCCAAAGAATAATACTATCATTTGTACAAATACTGTGATCCGTAAACAGATAAGTATAATCTGCTGCAGATGTATTTCTTAAATAAGTAAAGTAAGCATTACAACTTGGGAGAGCAATATCACTAACAACTAAAGTGTCGTAATCAATATCTATTTTACCATCGCTATTAGTAATCTTTAAACTAATAGCATATGTGCCCGCCTTTAAGTATTGATGATTAGGATTTTGCTTTCTCGATATCTCACCATTACCAAAAGTCCACTCCCACTCAACAATTGGGAGAACAGAATTGCTACTATCAGCGAAATTAATAGTAAAAGGAGATATTTTATTATCAACAGTATATGCTATTTTAGCTTCAAAACCATTTGCTTGTCCTGCTAAACTAATAAAGCTAAATATTATTATTATTATGTAATTAAATTTACTCATTTTATTCTCTTACTCTTCTTAATTCAAAAAATAAACTAAACCAACTCTACCTTCAATAGACCATGGTTTTATATTGTCATAAATAGGGTTGTCATAAATAGAATTTTGATAATATTTACCCATTATTTCTGTTTGTAAATGCATTTTCTTATTAATTCTAAAAACTAATCCTCCAGACATTACATATTGTATCTGCGAATCAACTCTCTTACTTCCAGAATATTGAAGCATAACTAGTCTAGAAGATTCATCAAGTGAATAAACCTCTGATCGGTTCTTAGTAATTAATACACTATAAATAAAGCCTCCTTTGATAAATCCACCAAATTTCCCAAAATCTTTCTGATATCCAACCATTAATGGTATACGAAAGCTATAATAAGATTCTGTAAAATTGTCTGATTGTACATAATTTACAGAATCATAAACATCAGTATAATATGGATTTACAGGAATAAGTTGTGGTGCTCCTGTAGAGTCCAACACAAATATTGCAGAATCAAATCTTACTTCTGTTGTTAAATATTCATTCTTCCTATATTCTAGATTATAGGCTCTTTCATCCTTAGAATATTGTCCCCCAATACCTGTTTGCAAAATAAAATTCAAATTTCTATAATTTAAACTAATATCCAGGTTATGAGTTTTAATATTATCATCGTTAAGTTTAATATATTCATAACCATAATGAAGACCTAATCCATATTTATTGTACTCTCTAGTTTTGGGATTAAAATCATTTTTTAGATTAACAATATCATCATCAGGTTCATTAGTATTAGTAATTTCAGAATTATCAGCAGTCTTAGAAGATTCAACCACAGCACTTTCAATAGGCTTAACTATGGTTTTCTCTTCCATATTTTCATTAGATTCTTCAATAGTCTCAGTATTCTTGGTCTCTATTTCTTCGTTTTCATTTGTAGCTACTATTTCTGGCTCTGAAAGTGGCTCAATCTTATTATCTTTCTTTTTACTAGTATTATCAACTATTATTGGATCTTCATCTTGAACATTACTACTCTCTTGTTTGGCAATTTCAATAGCTTTATTATTACTAATTAAAGAAGAGGAAGTAACAAATACAGCCTCCTTCTTTGTAGCCAATATAGCTTTTGATTCTTTTGAAACTTTAGAGTTAGTATTACTATTATTAGCATTATGATAACTAGTTTTAGTAACTTTAGCTACATTCTCGTGGCTTTGTTTCTTTGGCTTATCAAGCTTAATTTTACTAATTACCTTGTTACTCTTTACCTTCTTAGGAGCTAGCTTTTCTGTTTTCTGATTAATATCTGTTGGCTTATCTTCGGTATAACTAATTGATGTATTATTATAAGAACTATTATTAATTGTTTCCTGTTTAACTTCTATTAGTTGATTTTGTTCTGGCTTAGATATTGAGTTTTGTTTAGTTGCACTATTAAGCACCCATGATAAACCTATAATAACAACAATAGAAGCAGCTACTGTTGCAATTTTAAAACCTATTGTTTTGTAAAATACTGTTTGAGTAGCAGCAGCAGGAATCCCACTAGCAATTTTACCCCACATATAAGCGGGAGGCGCTTCCTCAAAGCTCCCCAATTTCTCCTTTATTATATTATCAAACTCTTTGTTCATCGTTCGTCTCCGTAAATTTCTCGTATCCTAATTTTTAGATACGCTCTAGCTCTCGATAATTGAGATTTAGATGTATTCTCTGAAATATTTAAGCTCTCTGCTATATCTCTATGGCTATAACCTTCAATTATATACATATTAAAAACTGTTCTATAGCCTGTGGGCATTTTTTGAACCATTTCTAATAATTCTTCGTAGGATAATTGAGATAATGCATCAGCATCTCCACTTTTTTCTATCAAATAATCTTGATATTCGGCTTCCTTAGAAATCTTAAGATTTTTCCGATAATGATTAATTGCTGTATTTACCATTGTTCTACGCATCCAGCCTTCAAAAGAACCTTTATTCTGAAAGCGATCCAAATAAGTAAAAATTCTTATAAAACCTTCTTGCAAAATATCTTCTGCCAACATTCTATCTTTAGCATACCTTAAACATACTCCCCATAACTTTGGTGCAAAGCGATGATAAAGCTCATTCTGAGCATTGCCATCTCCTTTTATACAAAGGGCTCTGAGTTCTTCGTCAGTACGCTTCAATTTATTTTCGGCTCAGTACTTTGTTAGACAATGGTATTTTCTCTTTCGTTGCATAGAATAATGAAAGTATTATCATTTCTTCTTTTCTTTAGAATCTTGCAAATCACAATTCTCTTCAATAATGCTCATCACCTTCTTATATCCATAATTATAAGCATTATACCAATCTTCACAGGCCTGGTCTTTAGCTCCAAGCTCCATTTTACAAATTCCTCTATAATAATAAACTTCAGCATAACCTGGGTTCAAAATTAATGCTAAATCAAAATCTTCAATTGCTGAATCATATTCTTTCAAACTAAAATTGCAAACTCCTCTATAGGTATAGGCTTCTAAGTTATCAGTATTTGCAATTATTGCTGAATCACAATACAATATTGCTATATCATATTTATCTTGGTCAAAATAAATGTTTGCTGTTTGAAAATAAGCATTTGATTTTGCTTCATCAACTTGCGCAAACGATATATTTGAAAATAAAAAAAGATTAAAAATTATTAGTAAATATTGCTTCATATGTAGAAAAATAAGTGGAATTTATACTAATCAATGAACAATTCTAGAAAAAGGCAAATATACAGTTTTTCAAGAAACCCTTAAATCTTAATTTTGCACTATTTAATCAAACTCCTTTTCCCTACCTCGCCATCCCAAAGGGGTAGTAATCTATGCGATTTTTTTCTTCGGCATACCTTTTTTCTAGAGCAC